>DATLUX010000408.1:0-2472 GCA_035577805.1 Verrucomicrobiia bacterium | reverse complement strand
GAGGGCCTGGAGTTTTTTCATCTGCCTCGGATTGCCGGAAGCTTTGTCGCCTCAGCTTCAGAAGTTAAATCGGCTGACCATATTCGGGGTTCTCTTCATCGGAGCATTCATTTCTTGGTATTGGTTCAGAAGCCGAAGGTTTTGTCGGGAAGCCACGTGTCGTCCTGCCGGTCTCGGCTCGGGGTGAGCGCTAACGATCGCAACGGCTCTCCATACACCGGATTGGCCCGAGGCTTTTACCCTGGCGTTCGAAGTTCCGTTGGGTTTCTTGCGGGAACGAAGGACCGGTTGTTCTACTCTCCGTTCATGAATCAGCCCCCGAAACGGATCAAGAGAGAGGAACTGTACGAAGCAGTTTGGTCAAGGACGATCAAAACGCTCGGGGAAGAGTGCACGGCCAATTCATGAAGGGGTTTGGAAGCTTGGCTGGCGGGCATGGAGGCAGCGAATGGCATACCGATGATGTTCAGCGTTCATAGCGCTGAAGAAGTCGGTGGTGGTTTTGTGCCGGGGCTTTTTCTGTCGGCTGCGCCAATGCATGAATAAACTGTTGCTGAACCGACGCAACATTCCCATTACCCGCATCGACTTTGGCTTGCGGATCCGGCACTGGTCGTCCAGATGGGAGACGTCCAGTCGTTGATGCAATCCGCTTTCGATGCCCCAGGCTGCCCGGTTGTAGTGCAGCCATTGAGCGGCGTTCAACGTTTCGGGCGGAAGGCTGGTTACCAGCGCGACGGTTTCTGGGGAGTGTTGGCGCAGATGCCGGCGCAAGAGCGCGACCTGTTCGACGCAGGGAAAGTCCACTTGCTCGGCGGTGGCCGGGTGCGAGCGCAACACCCGCGTTTCAGGCTGGCCCTTGTTGAACTCACGGCTAGCGGCCAGCGTCGGCGTCATTTGCCTAGGGGGAAAAATCTGCCGGAGGGGCAGCGACGAGTTTTTCGATGTTGGCGCGCAGTGTCGGCTGGTTGTCTTTGACGCTCAGCAGATAATCGGCGCCGTGTTCGAGCACCAACTCCCGCGCAGTCTGGTCTTGGGTGTGCAGGGCGTCCAGACTGACTTTGCGCCCGTCCAGATCGAGCCTTTTGAACAGCTGGCGGGCGACGGGGATTTCGTTGGTCTTCTGGTCCACCATCGCGCTGCCCAAGTAGTGTTGAGTGGGCACCGTCACGGCCGTCAGCACCGAATGGCCGCCGCCCTGTCGGGGCTGTTTGCCATCCAGAACGATCAGTTCCTGGGAGGGGGCCGGGCCGCGGATTTGTTCCTGCACTTGCAGAAAAATACTTTCCAACGCGTCGTCGTCCACGTGGCCCATCATCCGGCAAAAAGTCGGCTGGCTGGGCGCGGGATAGGTGCCATCGTTTTGTTGGCGGATGCCCAGGGCGCGGCGCTGGGCCTGGCTGAGGCCCTTGGCAAATTTGGCCAAATCTTTCTGGCCTCGCGGCGCGCCGCACAGGTGGGCCAGCACGCAGATGGCCAGCAGACTCCACAGCGGATAAATCCCGACGCGCTTGCGATAATCGGGTAGGCTTTTGAGGTATTGGATCAACGAACGGATTTGGGCAGGGCTTTGAGTGCTGCGCGCAGCGGTCTTGGTTTCCACGACGGCCAGCGAGGCTTTGAGTTTGTCGGCGGCCAGGCTGCGCCGGGCCTTGCGGCAGAGTTCGCGTGCGAACAAGCGCTTGGGTTTATTGTGGTGCACATAAAAATCGCGGCGCACACGGCCGAAGCCATCGGTCGCGCCCAGTTCCTGCCATCCGTTGGCGGTATAGACAGTGCCGCAAAACTGCTCGGGATCGACGAAGGTTTCGACCAGCACGACCGGATGGCCGTAGCGGGCTTGCCAGTCGGTGCTGAGCCGATCCAGCGTCAGGCGCAGCGAACGGGAACCCAGATTGGGAAAGGTTTTGTGAGGCAACAGCAGGAATCGGCAGTTGTTGACGACCAGGGGCAATCGGCGGCGGCGTTGCTCTTCGGTCCAGCCGATCCAGTGGTCGCGCGCGCGCAGGCGGCGCGAGGCGGCGCAAAAGACCAGCACCCCCAGCCAGTCGCCAGCGACGTCGGTGACCGCGTAGAAGAGTTGCTCGCCCACGGCACGCACATCGCCCAGATTATGATATTGGGCCAGCAGACGACGGGCGCGCCCTTTGGTTTTGGCATTGGCGAGCAGTTGGATTTGAACCTCAGCCAGAGAGACCGAAGCACGGGATGGATCGGCACAAGAGCCTTTATTCATGCTCGGAGCATGAAAAACCGTGAGCGCAAAGTCCAGCGCTATCGCATAACTCCCGCCCCTTTAATCACCTACTGCTCCAGAGGAATTTTCCGTGGCGCCGTCACCTTCGCCAGTCAGTTGACGGCAGACGGCGCGGACTGTGCCTTCTTTGATTTCGCGATGCCGAGGAATCGGCGCGCTTTTACCGTTGGCCGGGTTTTTCCAGATGGCATGGTTTCCGCCTTCGCGAACGAGAG
>DATLUX010000407.1:0-19396 GCA_035577805.1 Verrucomicrobiia bacterium | reverse complement strand
AGGAACGGTGCTGATCCGTGCCATGTGATTATTACGCGACGGTGGACCTTCACCGATGCCTGCGGCAACAGCTCGTTTGTGGAGCAGACCATCAACGTCAGTGACACAACGGCCCCGGTGTTGAGCGGTTGCCCAGCGGTGACCACCAGTTACAGGTACCAGTGCCTCAGCGAAGTACCCGCAGCGCCGGCGGTGACAGCCACCGACAACTGCGACAGTTACGTGGCGGTTTATTTCAACGAGACGCAGAGCAATCCTGGCTCGTCCTGTAACAACGTGATTAGGCGTACCTGGACGGCGACAGATCGTTGTGGCAACCCGGCCTCTTGTACACAGACCATCACGGTCAACGACACGACCAACCCGGTGTTGAGTGGATATCCGGCGCCGACGCTATACGTGCAGTGCGATGGGGAGGTGCCGGAGCCGGCCTATGTAACAGCCAATGACAACTGCGCTGGTGCGCTGACGCCGGACTTTACCGAAACGTCGAGCGGCAGCGCCTGCGACAAGACCATCACGCGGACCTGGACGGCGCAGGACGCTTGCGGTAACTCGGCTTCACGCTCGCAGGTTATTCACGTGAAGGACACCAAGGCTCCGGTCATCAACTGCCCGAAGGATTACATCGCCCACTGCGGCAGTGGGAAGTGCGGCACCAATCCTGAACTGACAGGAAAAGCAACCGCCACCGACAATTGTGACGGGGACGTGACGGCAACTTACACGGATTCCGGGACACCCGACCCCAACAGCTGCGAATGGACGATCTATCGGACTTGGACGGCGAAGGATGCCTGCGGCAATACCAGCACGTGCGTGCAGAAGATCATGTGTGTGCCCTACAGCAAGGCGATCGTGACCGACAGCAGCCTGTGCTCGTATGACTGGGATCCCAGCACGACTTGCCGAGAATTCCGGTTGCTGTTCACGCCCTACGGCAGTGGCTACAAGCTCAATGGCAGCAATCCCGGGCAGACCTACTACAACGTGTTCTACGTTGCGCCAGCAGGGACGCCGGCGGGAACGCCCATAACGTTGACCCTAACCATCCCATATCCATACGTCACGCAAGGGGCTACTCCCATCCATGCCTACGACGACGTGGATGTCACGGGCTCCATTCCCACCCTCTGCCTGGTCAACCTGGGTAACCCAGTGCCCATCACCAGCGTCACGCCGGCCCCGCCGATCACTTTGGGGACCTACGGTACGCCTCCCGCAGGGCCGACTACGATGACTGTGACTATGCCGTTGCCGGCGTCCGGGTTCATTTACCTGAACATGCATCTGGACTATGGCCTGAAGGGAACCTACGGCTACTCCAAGGGCGGCCTGAGCGGGAACGATGCGGTCAGTCAGACCACTGGTAAGGTGGTTATACCGGACAAAACCAACTACCTGTTCTCGGTGAGCGGCGACATCACGGACACGGATGGCATCTGCAACATGAACGTGTTCAAGAAGAACCCGGGTGTGGGCGGTCGCTGCGGCTATCGCTACACTTTGGATGGCGTGAGTGATATCATCCCCACGCCGAACGCCACGGTCACCTTGAAGGATTCCAAAGGTGCGGTGTTGACCACCGGCAAGACGGACGTGGACGGTTGGTACATGCTGTCCTACAAGTGGACCGGCAAGGCCGCCACCCTCATTGTCACTGTGCAGCCCGTGGGTAAACCGGCGCAGAGCAAGAGCATCACACTCAAAGCGAACGGCTTTGTTGAAGTGAACTTCGACGTTCCATAACCCGAGCCTCTCGCCATGACCCAGTCGTTCCGCTGAATCAAGTCAATCCAAGCCCGGCGGCCATCTGCCGCTGGGCTTAATAACCTCTGTCGAAAACTTCAGCCATTCCCTTGACGGCGGCCCGGCAGCTAACAACGTTTTGAAATTAGCTGGGAGTTCCGTGAAGAGGAATAGAGTATGACCATGAAGCCGGATATGAATGAATCGAACATTGTTGCTCCGCCTCGACGATTTTTCGTCCCTTTAGTTTTGGCCGTGGGCAGCGCCATCGTCCTTGGTGTGGTGGCTCTGAAACAGCCGAAAAAGGCCACGCACGAAACCCAGGTCCTAGTCGAGGCAGCGTCTGCCCCGGAAACCTCAGCGCAGGCGCAGACCGAGGAACCCCTTACCCCTCCTAAGGCCGAGGCGCCCCCTCCTATCGCAGACGCCGTCGAAGCGGTGACGCCTCCGAGTCGCCCGGTTTCACCGGTGGCGGCGCCAGCGACTGCGGCCCGACCGGTGGCCTCCGCAGAAACGCGCCAGATGCTCGAGGCCCTTATGCAGTTGCCGCCAGGAGGCGCGCCGCTGTCGGCGGAGCAAGCGGCCGCCTGGAAACAGAACCTGCAGACACTCATCCAGCAAGGTGCGTCGGGCATCGCGGCCATTCGCGATTTTCTCGAGCTGAGCAAGGATCTCTCCCTCGGTGCGGGGAATGCCCAGATGCTGGGATACGACACGGTGCGCGGAGCGTTGTTCGATGCGCTGCGGCAGATCGGAGGGGCGGAAGGTGCGCAGGCGACTTTGGAGGCGTTGCGCGGCGCGGGAGATCCACGCGAGATACTCGCCCTGGCGCGCAACTTGGAAGCGATGGCCCCCGGCGAACATCGCCAAGAGATGCTCGACTCGGCGCGACAGGTCCTGGAGATGGCAAAGCGCGGAGAGTTGGCAGGCTACGATGTGGGGCCGGTGTTCGAAGTGTTCCGAAAATTCGGTGGCGCCGACGCGCTGTTGGATCTCCAACAAGCGGGGGGGCAGTGGAAGTATTATGGAGCCCTCGGGCTGGCCAATTTGCCCGATGGCGCAGGCATTCCGTCCTTGATCCAGATGGCGACGGCAACAGGCGGCAACCAAGGTCTAGCATTAGAGATGCTGGCGCAAGTGTCGCTGCAGTACCCCGAAGCCCGGACGGCGCTGCTGGAGCAAATCCGCGCTGGGAAGATCGCGCCTAACCAGTGGCCTTATCTTGCTTCAGTGCTCGGTGGAGACTACTACCAACTGCCGGACGCCCTCTGGTTTGCTGCACAGAATGGGGAGCCGATTGATCGCCAGAAGACGGCCCATATCATGTCTGGGAACCAGAATTTCTACCAGGGCCCGCTTCCGGGGGGAGGTTCGCCGGACCAGATCCTACAGCAAATCGCGCTGGTGGATGAGATTGCGGCAACAACGTCGGACCCAGGGGCGGCGCAGTCGCTACAGAATGCGAAGGCCACGCTGAACCGGCGTCTTTCCAGGCTCGCGACCGTCGCGACACCTGTGCCTCAATGAGGGTTGGTTCGCGGTTCCCGGTTCAGGGTTCAGGGTTCACGGTTCAGGGTTCGCGGTTCGCGGTTGCTGGTTGAAGTTGAGTGTCATAAAAAATTCCTCCCTTTTGCGCGCCTGCTGTGGTAGACATACCTCCGCAATGAAAACACTCCTCCTCGCTTTCGTGGCCGCCACTTTCGCTTTTGCGGGTTCCCTGCAAGCCGGCGACAACGCTGACAAAGCCAAAGCGGCATCTTCCTGTTCGGACCAAGCCAAGGGCTGCTGCGCCAAAGATGCCTGTTGCGCGGCCAAGGCGGGCGCGGCCAAGGCCGCCCGGAAAGCCGATGTCTCTGTCAAAGGCGCAACCCTGCTCGTGCGCCGATAAGCGAAGCCTCAAGGAAGCAGCCGGGCCCGGTAAGTCCGCGTGGCATTGCAGCCGGAGCCTCGATCGATGATCGAGATGATCTCTCCGGTCCCAACAACATTGGTTGCACCAGGCACAGGCTCCCAATCCATGGCGTTGCTCGATCGCTCTACCACATAACTGTGGTTCAGCACGGTGTTGAAGCTGATCGTGGTGTCGACTGTGATCCCCGCGATGCGTACCTCGGTGATGGTACAACTGGCCCGAGGCCTGGCCAACGTGCCATTGACCGGCGCACTCAGCTGTAAATAGAAGATCTCGTCCGGCTCCGGGGCAGCATCCGCCGTGAGAATCACCGTCACGATCTTGCTAAGCTCGCCCGGCGCAAACGTGATCGTGCCGTTCGTCGCCACATAATCTTCCCCCGCGAGCGCCGTTCCGTCCTCAGTCGCATACGAAACCGTGACGGGGTTGGCCTGGGCTCCGCCCAAGCGCAAGGTGAATCGCGCTTCAGACACTCCGTTGCTGCCCTCCGCCGCCACGATGTCGTTGATAAACAGACTGGGTCCGGACGGGAAGCTGGGAAAAGCCCGCAGGTTATCCATGCGATAGAGCGTCGGCTCGGATCCCGCGGGAGGCACCGTATAGCTGAAGGGCTCGGAAACCGCATACTGATTGGCCGCAAAGGCGACGGCGAATGAGGGATAGCGGACGCTGTCCCAAACTCGAACCTGTAGCATGGTCGACTGCCCGGCGTCCACCCCATCGAGACTGAAGATGGGACTAACGCCAGCCGGGGCTGTCCACGTGCCGGGCAAAGCCGTTATCATAGGCCGGAAACTAAATGTCCGGCCCGCCTGACGTCCACGCTCCGGAGAGATCCGGCCTTCGACGGCGGCCGGATCATTTCCCGAGGCAAACCAGAGGCCCGCCACAAAGTTGGTCCCGGTCAACGGTTGACCGCCCACTTGGTCCAGATACACCTTCCGGTCGACGCCTGCCGTCGGGAAATCGACCCCACCGTTTCGGAAGTCCACGGTCCCTTGTCCCCAGGTTGGATCGGCCAAAGCCATCATCGAAAGCAAGAGCGTCAGGCGAGATTTCATAAGGATTGCCGGAAAATACCAGGCGGTGCTGATTTGTCCACGAGTCTGTGGGACGGGTGTGAACGAATTTTAGTTGCCGCGCTGCACCTCAAGATGGTCAGGCGACACCAACCCAGCGACCTTCTTCATCCTCGAGCTCCCTGGTCGACGCCCGTCGCGGCTGAAATAAAGCCCAGTTCCAGAAGACACTGCCCTCAGTCGCGGTTGAACCTCCTGGGCGAACCGGGGGGCCTGTGTGGGTGACCTGGGGGCCTGTCCCTCTATCACTGTCATTCTCCAATCTCTTAGATCCAATTGCTGCGAGACAGTTTTACGAGATTGTGCAAGTCAGAATCTAAGATTCGTCAGCGCCTCACCGCGCGGAAGTACCGGGTCGGGCCTCCGTTCTCGAGCGGAACCGACAGAAGGACGGTGCGCCCCGAGACGATATTGGTCTGCCACGGTTGCCACTGCGCGAGGTTGGTCGAGGACTCCAACACCACCTCGGACGCACCGTCGAGGTTCTCGATGATCGCCGCAAAGTGGTCGGCGGTGACCCGCGGCGCTTCGAAAACAGGAGGGGCCGGGGCCAATCCGTTTAGCTCCAGGATCGTCAGGCCGCGTTGGCCTTCTGCCAGATACGCGCGGCTTCCGCGAATTTGCAGGCCGACCAACGTTCCGCTGGCGGGAACGCTGCCCGAAGAGACCACTCTGGCGGGGTCCGACACGTCGAACAGTTCCAAGCCGATTTCCTTGCTAACGAAGAGTAACTCTCCATGCGCACGCAACCGCACCGAGCCGCCCGGCGAGCGGCTGGACACGTCTCCCAAGCTGCTGACGTGAGTAACGTCGCTGACGTCAAGCACGTGGACCCGGATATGCTCGTTTTCATCCTCGGGAGCCGCCTCGGCGAGATACAGTCGAGAGCCCGTCACTTCGAGATCCTGGGCGTAGTAGGCTGGAAAAAATCCCAGGGACACGATAGCCGAAGGATCGGACACATCGAGCACGTGCAGGCCCGAACCATAGCTGGCTACATAGGCAAGCGAACCCACAACCTGCACCTGGAACACATCTCCTGGCGGTCGATAACCGCCCAGGCGCCTTGGGTTGGCGGGATCGCTCACCTCCAGGACGCTCAAGCCGGCCCAGCCGTCGGCTACGAACAAACGCGTCCCAACAGCCTGCACCGCGCGAACGACCCCCTTGGTGTCATATCGACCTGCCAGCCTAATGTTCGCCGGAACCGAGACGTCGAGGATCACCACGCCGGCTTCGGAATCCGCCACATAAGCGAGAGTTCCGGCGACGCGCACGCTCCGGGCGTAGCCAGGTGTGTCGTAACTGCCGGCGACCGTCACCGCGGCGGGGTTGCTCACGTCGAAAACCCGCATCCCTTCCGGTCCGTCGGCGACATAGGCGAAGCGGCCGGCGAGGTCGACGTCCAACGCTTCACCAGCTGTATCGAAAGGGCCACGCGGCTGGGGATCGATCACGGTGACAGTTGCGGTGGCACTGGTGACGGACCCGAACGGATTGCTGACCACGGCCTGGTAGCGGCCAGCCTGAGCCAGTTGAACGTTCGTCTGGAGAAGGACGGCGTTGGTGGCGCTGTCGATCCGGGTGGTGTCATTGAACACCCATTGGTGGCTCAGCAGAGGAGACCCAGCAGCGTCTGCGATCAACTGCAAGTTCGACCCGGCCCAAACCGTGCGGTGACGCGGTTGTGCGGTGATGAGCGGGGGCGTCTCTGCCGCCACGTATGACACCTGATCGATCCAGGCCCGATCGTTGTTCCACGGAATCCCCTCCACGAAATCCGAATACTCCCAGTTCAACGTCTGTCGGCCGGCCGGAACCGGGAAAGTGACGTACTGCCAATCGACTTCGCCCTTAATCTGTGCCTGCGGCTCGGTCCCGATCCGGAACACCAGGAACTCACAACACTCATGTGAAGACACCTTCCACCAGAAGCTGACGTGGCCGGGGCCGGTTACTTCGGTCTCAAGAATCGCTCCACTACCCGCCAAAGGGCCCAGGGTCGCGGCGTCTGTGCCGTCATGGGTCAGGTTCAGATCCACGCGCCAGAGGGAAAGCCCGCTCGAGGAGGTGGGATCCGACAACGTATTGCTCCAGGTCAGTGAAGTCTCATCCAGCGCTTCGGCGATGGAGAGCAGCACGATTCTCGCGACGTCGCTGGCGGCCATCCCGAACGCGTTGGAGACGACCACGCGATACTCCCCAGCCTGGGCCATCTGCAACGCAGGCAGGGCTAACGTCGAGTTCGTCTCGTCCGGCAAGGCGATGCCATCGAGTTGCCATTGATAGGTCAACGGCTCTGCCCCGTATGCGGTGACCGCGAGCGTGTAATCGGCTCCTGTCGGCAGCGTCTGCCCCCGGGGTTGCTCGATGATGATCGGCGCCGTCAACGGTGAGAACGTCACCTCGTCCAGCCATCCGCCGTCCAATCCGGCTGTGTCTGTCGCGTCCTTCTCATAAGCCCAGCGCACCCCCTGTCCACCCGGCGGCACAACGACGCTGCGTTGTTCCCAGCCTGTTTCCCCCGAGATGTGCAGCAGCGGCAGCGGGCGCCCGCTGCCATCGTCGGCCCAACTCCCGTAGAAAGCCAGCCGATCGAAATCTTTCTCTGAGGAGACCTTCCACCAAAAGGCGAGCGTGCCGGGTCCGGTCACGACGGTCTCCAGGGCGGCCGATTGACCATGCCCAATGGGTTCACTGGCCGCCGCGTCCACACCATCGTGCGTGACGATCGTCTGGCTGACCCATCCCGCATCGCCGTTGGTCGACCAAATGAGACCAGCGGTGTCGAGGGCCCCACCGAGGGCCTGGATGGTGAGGACTGCCACGGCGCTGGTGGCCACTCCGAAGGCGTTGGAGATGACTGCGAAGTAGCTGCCGGTATGGTTGGTCTGAGCCTGTGCGAAGCTCAGTGCCGCGTTCGTCCCGTCGCCCGCCAGCGGCGCGTTGTTGAAATACCATTGGTAACTGAGCGGCTCGGCGCCAATCGCCCCCACCGAAAGCTGGACGAGCGATTCGGCAGGGAAGATGCCGCCCTCAGGCTGACGGTGGATCAGCGGCGCATACACCGGTTGGAACGTCACTTCATCGAGCCAAGCACGGTTCTCGCCCGCGGATGACACCAAAGACTCGAAAAAAGCCCAACGCAACGGCTGCCGGTCCGGCACCGGGAACCAGAATTGATTCCAGTCCAGCTCCTCGGTCGCCCGCAGCATTTCCTGCTCACCAATTTGGAACGCCAAACCGTCCCAGTAAAAAAACTGGCCCGACGACACCTTCAGGAAAAAGGACAAGATGCCGGCACTGGGCGTCTGGGCCTCAAGGATGGAATTAACGAATAGGCCGGAGAGGGGGCCGCTCTGGGCAGCATCGACACCGTCGTGCGTGATCCCGCCCTGCGCCGTCCAGAGGGCGTCACCGCTGGTGCTCCAGATCAGATTGGTCGTTTCCAGCGCCTCGGCAAACGGGAGCACGACCAACGTCGCGCGGCTGGACACAGTGCCGAAGGCGTTGGACACCGTCACGGAATAGTCCCCGGCTTGGGCGACCCGCAGGTTCGTCAATATCATCTGCGCATTGGTGGCGTCGTCTAGCGGGGTGTCCTGCAAGAACCATTGGTAGGTTAACGGTCCCGCGCCGATGGCGAACACCGAAAACGTGACGTCCTGACCTGGTTGCGCCGACAACCCCGTGGGGGCGCTGAAGATCAATGGCGCCTGGGTGAACACCACGCCATCAACCCAGCCGCGATCCAGCCCGTCCCGGCCCGAGGTGCTCTTGGAGTAAAGCCAGCGCAGCGTGTGCTCGCCCGGTGGCACGGAGAAGCCCGGTCGTTCCCAAGGCGGCGATCCCGTGATGCGCGCTTGCTCGGTGCCATCAATGTAGAACCGTAAGAAATCCAGATGCGGCCAGCAGGACACCGTCCACCAGAAGCCCACGCCAATCGGTCCGGTAACTACAGTCTCGAGCGCGGAACCTTGGCCGCCGTTAATCCGGCCGCTCTCCGCCGCGTCGATACCGTCCTGCGAGTAAGTCGTCTGCCCAGTCCAGGGCACTGCGCTGGTGCTGAACCAAGCCACGACATCCTGGTCCACTGCCTGGGCCAGTGACTGGCCCAACGCGGTCCCTGACGCCACGAGCGCCCCCAGCACGCCGATGGACGCGAGGAGGCAGCCGCGTCTTCTTTCGACCTGTGGGCATGGATGTAATAGCTCGTGGGGGTCCAGGATCATGGATTCGTTCATATCACAGTCCAGGCTTGCCAAACAGCATGAAAATCAATGGGCAGACTGTAAATAGAAGATCTCGTCCGGCTCCGGGGCAGCATCCGCCGTGAGAATCACCGTCACGATCCATGCGATAGGGCGTCCACGGGTATGTGGGAGGGGTGTGAACGAATTTTGTTGCCGCGCTTCACCTCGGGCTGGTTAGTTTGCCGGCCGAATGAAGATGAAAAGATCGACCGCCTTCGACTCCATCGAAACCGCGGTGCAAGACCTGCGCCGCGGCAAAATGATCATCGTGGTCGACGACGCTGATCGCGAGAACGAGGGGGACCTGATCATGGCGGCCGAACATGCCACGCCTGCTGCCATCAATTTCATGGCGCGCTTCGGGCGCGGTTTGATTTGCGTTCCCACCACGGAGGAACGGCTCAAACAATTGGGGATCGAACGGATGGTTTCCCAGAACCGGGAAACCTTCCAGACCGACTTCCAAGTGTCCGTCGACGCGGCTCGGGACATCACCACGGGCATCAGTGCCGCGGATCGTGCTCAAACCATTCGCGTCATGGCCCAACCCGCGGCCGTGGCGGACGATTTGGTTCAACCCGGCCACGTGTTTCCGTTGCGGGCGCGGCCAGGAGGAGTCCTGCAGCGGGCCGGTCATACCGAGGCGTCGGTGGATTTGATTCGCCTGGCCGGTTGCCGGCCGATCGCAGTGATCTGCGAGATCTTGAAGGATGACGGATCGATGGCCCGGCTGCCGGACCTGGTGAAGTTCGCGCGCAAACATCGGCTCAAGCTGTGCACGATCGAATCGCTGATCAAATATCGGCGCAGCCGGGAGAAACTCGTGCAACGGATCGAAGTCATCCATCTGCCGACCGCCTATGGAGACTTCGCGTTGCATCTCTACCGTTCCCTCACCGATGGGCAGCATCATCTGGCCCTCGTCAAAGGTGAAGTGGCCGGACGCGAGAATGTCCTGGTGCGCGTTCATAGCGAATGCCTGACCGGCGATGTCTTCGGCTCGCGCCGTTGCGACTGCGGTCCGCAATTGCATCAGGCCATGCGCCAGGTCGCCCAGGCCGGACGCGGCGTTGTCCTTTACATGCGCCAGGAAGGACGCGGGATCGGGCTCGTTCCAAAGATTCAGGCCTACAAACTGCAGGAACGCGGATACGACACCGTGGAGGCCAACCTGAAGCTCGGTTTCAAAATGGACCTGCGCGAGTATGGCATCGGCGCCCAGATCCTGGTCGATCTCGGTTTGCGCACCATCCGGTTGCTGACCAATAACCCTAAAAAGATCGTCGGCCTCGAAGGATACGGCCTGGAAGTCGTGGAGCAGGTTCCTATTCGCGTGCCCCCCAATCCTCACAACGCCCGCTACCTGAAAACCAAACGGGAAAAGCTCGGCCACCTGGTTTGAGGGCGGTTCAGGGTTCAGGGTTCACGGTTCACGGTTCAGGGTTCCCGGTTCGGGGTTGGAGGTTGAATTGAATGTCAAGGCGCAATCAACGCCTGCTCCGGCGGAGACCTACTCGACTCAGGGTTGGACACTCAGCTTCCAACCAGCAACCAGCAACCAGGAACCAGCAACCGGGAACCGTGAACCCTGAACCGTGAACCGTGAACACTTTGATGTTCACAGCGACATCGGTGAGAGGTAGCCTGAATGCGTCCCGGTTAAGGAGGATTGCTCATGCGAATCGAACGATTTGAAGACATCGAAAGCTGGCAGCTTGCCAGAGAATTGACAAAGACCGTCTACGCAGAGACGCGGAGGCGCAGGGACGCAGAGGGTCGAAACTGTTACCGAAGGGCCGTGGACCTTGGCGTCTCTGCGTTAGTCCTCAGGCGCGTCAGTCGTATGCTGTAGCAGCCGACGTAAGGAGGCTCTGATCAAATGCGGAGTGCGGAGTGCGGAATACGGAGTGCGGATTGGTTCATGATTTTGTTGTAATAATCGCCCCTCCCTTTCTTAAGAACCTAGTGAGATGCAAAACGGGCGACTGCGACTTACTCCAATAAGATTCCTGGGTAGGCGGGATCCGCGGGTTTCCGCTTTCCGCTTTCCGCTTTCCGCTTTTCCCCCCCGGTTCCTGGGTTGGCAGGGAGTCATGGATGACCATTGGGGCGCGAGTCCCCCTTCGCGTCCTCCGGCGCCCGATCGGCGGGCGCCGGGAATATCCATCGTACCGCTTGGGAGTTGGTTGGAAGAGGCGCCTTACGCAATCGCAATCAAGATCGTGCGATGCCCTCCGTGCGGACTCCTGCATCCGGACCTGACGCCCATCGGGCCAGCTGTTTCAAGCTCAAGGAACACATCATGAACCATAAGGATCCAGCGCCTATCTTGCATTTTGCACTAGGACTTCCGGGTGGGAATTGGGTGTTGCCCACTGTTTTGCGACTTTTCTTCCAAGCGTCATTCGCATATAAGGACCCCGGTCAACTGGTAACGTGAAACCCACACTCAGCTGCGCCCGCCTCCATCTGTGCCTTGGAGCGGTCACTTTTCTTGTGCTGCCGTCCTTGACTCGAGGGCAGCCGGGCCCTGGACCCGGCGCGGTGTTTGTTAACCAGAATCGGATCATCATCCCAACCAATGGCCCGGCCACTCCTTACCCGTCACCCATTCAGGTGGCGGGTCTCTCCGGCGAGATCCTGCAGGTCACCGTCACGTTGCAGGGACTGACCCATCCGGTGCCCGATGATCTGGACATTGTCGTGGTCAGCCCGAGCGGAGAGCGCGTCATGCTCATGTCCGACGCCGGCGGCGATCTGCCCACGGACGGCGCCGTCTTAACCTTTTCCGACAACGCCACCGCCGTTCTACCCGATTCGTCGCCGCGCATCGTGAGCGGGATCTATCGTCCGACTAACTACGCGCCCAACGACTCGTTTCCCGCGCCCGGGCCGCCGCCGCCGTACGAAAAAGCGCTGGCAGTTTTCCAGGGGAAAAACCCCAACGGCCTCTGGCGATTATTCGTTTTGGATGACGCCGGGCCGTTAGGGGGAATCATCGCTGGAGGCTGGAGGCTCGACATTCTCACCACCAACATTCCGCCGGAGATCACCCGGCAACCGCAGGACAAAACCGTCTTCGCCGGTGAAAGCGCCCAGTTTAACGTGGTGGTGACGGGCACGCCGCCGTTCGAGTATCAATGGATTCACAATGGTCAGATCCTGGTGCCGTTCGGCCAGGGCAGCGACACCTTAACCATCCCCAAGGCCAAGGCTGGGGACGCCGGGACCTACGTGGTGGTGGTGACCAACGTGGCCGGGAACGCCGTCAGCCGACCTGCGTTGCTCCAGGTGATCGGCCCGCTCGATGTGGTGGTGAGTCCGGCTGCGGCCACTGTGCAACCCGGCGCCTGCGTGACGTTCCAGGCCAATATCGCCGCTGTTCCACCCGTGCTTTATCAATGGACCCTGAACGGCACCAGGCTGCCCGATGAAACCAATTCCACTCTCCGCATTTGCCCGGCGAGTATCAGCGACGGCGGTCATTACGCAGTGGTGGTCTGGAAGAACGGCGAGGCCAAACGCAGTTCTCCAGGCTTGCTCATCGTGTCCGCGGCGACCGACCTTCCGCCCGAGGACAAATTCGACGCACGCCCCAAGCTCGAACGTCCCCTTGGCACGGTGCAAGGCAACAGCCGCCGGGCCAGTGTCGAGCCAGGCGAGCCCGTGAAATTCGGGGGCGGTCGGACGGTTTGGTTGGAATGGATCGCGGCGGCGAACGGGGTGGTCACGTTCAGCACTCGTGGGAGCGCATTCGACACGCTTTTGTGCGTTTATACCGGGTCGACCATGGCCGAGCTCAAGCTGGTCACGAGCGACAACGACAGCGGCCCGGGTTACACCAGCGAGCTCAAATTTAATGCGCGCGCTGGGACGCCCTACCAGATTCAACTGGACGGTTTTGGCATTGGGGGCAGTGGCGGCGAGTTTACGCTGTCGTGGAATCTGGATCGGGCAGCCCTGGCCGTGCCGGTGATCGTCAAGCCGCCTGAATCGCAATCGGTCGGAGTAGGTCGTTCGGCGGTTTTCAGCGTGCAAACCGAGTCGGCCAATGACCGTTTCCAGTGGTTCTTCAACGGCAAAGCCATTGCCGGTGAAAACCAGGACACGTTGGTCATCCGCGACGCCGGTTCCAAAAACGTCGGCATTTACCGCGTCGGGATTCAGAACGCCCTGAACCAGATCATCACCAGCCCGCCGTTCCAGCTTCAGGTCGGGTCACACGGCTTGCCCTTGGTCCAGGACAAGTTCGAGACCATGTACGCGACCTCCGGCAACGCCGGTTTCATCGGCATTGGTTTGGGCAACTCATTCTTCACCGAAGTCCCCGCTGAAGCCAGCGGGTCGGAGGGCGACCCGACTCCCTGCGGCGGGCCTTTCTTCGGAACGCTTTGGCAGGGGCTCAACGCGACCAACGCAGGTGTCATCCAAGTGGAGACCACCGGTAGCCTGATCCCGGCGCGTCTGGCAGTTTATTTCCTCACCGGCGGCGAGGGCGACTTTACCAATGACCCCGTGATCTGCGATCTGACCAGCGCCAGCAACGGCGTTCCGGCCATCGCCAAGTTCAATGCCAAAAGCGGAACCAATTACACGGTCATCGTTGAGGGCCTGGGCAGCGGAAATCTCCACTTAACCTCCAAGATGGGCATCGCGCCCTCCTTCAGTTCGCCTCTGCAATATTGCGCCGTGTCCGCCGGCGGCGGAGTTGTGTTAGGCATGCCGGCCGGCGCCAGTAATTGGTGTCCCCTGCCCTCCTGCCAATGGCAATTTAACGGCGTGAACATCCTCGACGCGACCAACACCACTTTGTTGGTGACGAATTTCAATGAAACGATGGTGGGCACTTATTCGGTCGTCGTGAGCAATTTCGTGGGCACAGCGACCAGCCCGGTGGCCTACTTGCTGATGGCCGGTCCTTTTACGCTCAGTTATTCGTGGCTAGGGGCGGCCGGCGCCAGCCCGTTTAAACTCGTGATCAGTAACACCGCTCCGTTTGTCATCCAGGCCGCTGCGGCCATCACCGGGCCGTGGAACCCCGTGGCCACCAATCCCGATCCCTGCTTCATCCTCCTTTACACCAATACCAGCCCCGGGCTGGAATCGCAGCGTTTCTTCAGGGCCGCACCGTGGTCGCCGCCATGAGCCCGGGTGCCGGCGTTCTCCTTCGAGTTTTCTGTTTCTCCGTCCTGCTGCTCTCCACATCGGGCTACGGCCAGCAAACACCCGCTCCCACTCCGGCCGCCAACCCCGCCCCTTCCACCAACCAGCCGCCCCCCATCATGCTCACAGTGGAGGGCACCAATGTCTGGATTCAACGCGCGCGCAACAACCAACGCGAAGACGCGTATCCAAACCAAATCCTCGAGGTCCATGACCACGGCTATACCGGAAGACGAAGCCGAGCCACCGTGCGTCTCTCCGACTTGAGCGTCGCCCGCGTCAGCGAGAACAGCGACTTCGAGATCGAGCCGCCCTCCGACCCGCAATCGGATGGTTCCTTCAGTTTGCTGCGCGGTTTGCTGTATCTGCTGCATCGGGACCGGCCCGGCTCGCATCGGTTTCGCACTCCGACTGCCACCGCGGCCACGCGCGGCACGGAGTTCATGCTCGAGGTCGAAGCCGGGACCGGACGCACCTTGCTCACGGTGCTGGAGGGCGAAGCCGAGTTGCGCAATGAAGCGGGTCTAGTGATTCTTAACAGTGGGGAACAGGGCGTGGCCGCCCTCGGCCAGGCTCCCTTCAAAACCGCCGTGATCGACACCACCAATCTTGTGCAATGGTGCCTTTATTATCCCGGAGTGCTGAACGTGTCCGAACTCGAGCTCACCGCCGAGGAACAGACGGCCCTGAGCGCTTCGCTGGCGGCGTGGCGAAACGGAGATCTCCTGCGGGCCGTCGCCGAATATCCGGCCAATCGCGTGGGCATCTCCACCAATGAAACCATTTATTCAGCCGCGCTATCGCTCGCCGTCGGGCAGGTCCCGGAGGCCGAGCGTTTGCTCCATACTCTAACGAACAACACGTTTCGACCCGCGCGCGCCCAACGCCTGGCGGAGGCTCTGCGGCAAGTTGTGGCCGCGGTCAAGTTGCGGCCTGATCCTCGGCGCACGCCGGAGAGCGTGCCCTTATCGGCCGCCGCCCCGCCACTCTCCACCGAATGGCTGGCTGCATCCTACTCGGACCAAGCTCTGGGGCATCTCGAGGACGCCTTGGTCGCCGCCAAGCGATCAGCGCAAATCTCACCCGAATTCGGCTTCGCTTGGGTTCGAGTCGCTGAACTTGAATTTAGTCATGGGCGAATTCCTGAGGCGTTGCGGGCGCTGGAGCGGGGGCTCGAACTGGCCCCGCGCAACGCGCAAGGGCTGGCCCTGCGCGGGTTTCTGCTGGCCGCACAGAACAGAACGTCGGAAGCCATCCGCAGCTTCGAAGAAGCCATGGCCATTGATGGCGGCCTGGGCAATGCCTGGCTTGGCCGAGGCCTCTGCCGCATTCGCCGCGGGGAAGCCAAGCGGGGCCGATTCGATCTGCAGGTTGCCGCCACCTTGGAACCGCAACGGTCCCTGCTGCGCAGTTACCTGGGGAAAGCTTTTAACAACGCCGGCGACACCCGGCGCGCCCGCCGCGAACTCGAGTTGGCCCGCCAGATCGACACCGGCGATCCCACCCCCTGGCTGTACTCCGCTCTGTTGTTGCAAGAAGTCAACCAGATCAATGACGCCGTGCGGGACTTGGAGCATTCCAAGGAATTGAATGAGAACCGGCAGGTTTACCGGTCGAAGCTGGCGTTGGATCAGGATCGCGCGGTGCGCGGCGCTAACCTCGCCACGATCTATCGCGATGCTGGCATGGCGGACGTCAGCTTGCGCGAAGCGGGACGGGCCGTCACCGCCGACTATGCCAATGACGCGGCCCACCTTTTCCTGGCGAACAGTTACAATCAGTTGCGGGATCCCAAGCGCATCAATCTCCGTTACGAAACAGCTACGTTGAGCGAGTATCTCCTGGGCAACCTGCTGGCCCCGGTGGGCGCCGGCGCGCTTTCGCAGCCGCTCTCCCAACAAGAGTACGGCCGCCTGCTCGAACGCGATCGGGTTGGGGGAGCGTCCAGCACCGAATACCGCAGCAATGGCGATTGGATCCAATCGGCCAGCCAATTCGGCACGTTCGGAAACACCGCTTACGCCGCCGACCTTGGTTACCGTTTCGAAAACGGTTCACGCCCCAACAACGAACTCGAACAACTCGAAGCGGACTTCACCGTAAAACAACAGCTCTCCGCCCAGGACAGCGTGCTCCTTCAGGCCGGCTATTACCATTTGGAAACCGGCGACGTGAACCAGTACTACAAACCGTCCCAGGCCAATCCCTTAGTTGAATTCGAAGAAAGACAACAGCCCAACCTGCTGGCGGGTTATCATCATGAATGGAGTCCAGGCACGCACACCCTACTTTTGGCCTCGCGCCTGGAGGATGTCTATGACGTGGAGAACCCGCTTCAAACCACCTTGTTCTTGAATCGCGGCTTCAGCGGCGTGATTGGTTCGGTGGCGCCCATGCGTTACGATCAGCAGTACCGAAGCTCGTTCGTGATCTACAGCGGGGAAGTCCAACAAATCTGGCAGCGCAACGCTCATACCTTCGTGCTCGGAGGCCGCGTGCAGGGCGGTGAATTCGAAACCCACAATGAACAAACCGGCGGGCGCCTTTTCAATGGGGCTCCCGTCTCCTTAAACGTCAATCAACGGTTCACCAGCGATTTCGACCGCGAAAGCATTTATGCCTATGACCATTGGCAGGTCTGGGAAACCCTGATTCTAGCCGGCGGCCTCACCTACGATCATCTGGGTTTCCCTGAAAACTATCGGTATGCCCCCATCAGCGATGCCGAAGTCGATCGTGAACAGTTCTCGCCCAAAGCCGGTTTCATCTTCACCCCACGCAACGACACGACCGTGCGGGGCGCCTACGGGCGAGGCTTGGGAGGGGTGAGCGTGGATCAAAGCTATCGGCTCGAGCCCTCTCAAGTGGCCGGCTTCAATCAGGCCTATCGCAGCATCATCCCTGAGTCGGTGGCCGGCGCCAACTCCGCGCCGAGCTTCGAGACCTGGTCGCTCTCTTTCGAACAACGATTTACCACCGGCACGTACCTGGGGCTGAGTGGGGAAATCCTCTCTTCTGACCTCAATCGACAGGTGGGCGTGGTGGAGTTCTTTGTGCCGCCCGTGCCGGGTCCTGCTTTGACTCCGCAACAAACCCGCGAAAAGCTCGATTTCCACGAGAAGTCGCTCTTGATGACCTTAAACCAACTGGTGGGCCGCGAATGGTCGTTTGGCGCCAATTATCGACTCAGCAAAGCGGAGCTGAACGATCGTTTCCCCGGCATCCCATCTTCGGCTGCGCTGCTCGGCGGGTTTCAGGCCGATCAAGATCTCGAATCCATCATTCATCAGGTCCAGCTCTCCGCTTACTACAATCATCCTTCCGGCTTCTTCGGCGGAGTCAGCAGCATTTGGACGGCTCAAAGCAATCATGGCTACACCCCGGACCGGCCCGGAGACAATTTCTGGCAGTTCAACGTCGAGGCGGGCTGGCGCTTTTTCAGGCGTCACCTCGAGACGAGCGTGGCCCTGTTGAACATCGCCGATCACGATTACCGCCTGAACCCGCTCAATCTCACCACCGAATTACCCCACGAACGAACTTTAGCCCTGCGCCTGAAATTCAATTTCTGATCGAACGCCGCAGATACCCGCAGATTCACGCAGATTTCCGCAGATGGGATGGCTGCAGATTCCTTTGGCTCTGTAGCAGAATTTGTGGGTAAAAGCGGAGCCGGTTAAGTTAAGACCATTTTGAACCGGATTCAACGTTTCGTCGGCTTCGTCTATCACGACGTTCGCCTCCATGAACGACAGCAGACGAAGACGATCGCCCACCTCACCCCGGCCCTCTCCCCGCCTCCGGGGCCTCCGGGAGGGAGAGGGAGAACAGGCGGAGCACGCTTCGACACGCATCAACATCATTTCAGTTCGTTGTCGGCGAAGGTTTGGATGGCCAGGGCCAGGAACTCCGGGAGGAGTGGGTCGTGGGCTTCGTAGGCTTTGCGCAGTTCTGAGTCGACGATGAGTTGGCTGTGGCCGACGTAGGATTTGCGCGTGGGCGTCCAGAACTGTTTTAGCCATCCATGGTGACGGCGGATGATGGTCTGGACCTCCGGGGAATCTTCGGGAAGGTTCCGTTTCATCGCGGAGACCAGCTCCGCGCAGATCTGGTGGAAGGCGAGGCCGGCGTTCTGCCAATCGGCTGCTGTCCAATCCTTCACTTTGAGCTTCGATTGGGCGATCCTCTCTTTCATTTTTTCGCCGAAGCGGTTGATGAGATATTGCTCGTGCCGGGCTTGTTGTTCCGGGTCGAAACCGACAAACATTTCCTGAGATTTCATTTTCTTTTTTCCTTTCAAGTGCTCGATGGTCTTATCGATGGTGCGGATGAGCGTTTGCGTGCGGGCCAGGTTCTTCCTGAGGACCTTCCGGTGCGATTGGAGGGCGGCGATTTTTTCGAAATCGGCCCGGCTGAGGATTGGCTTGATTTGCTTCAACTCGAAGCCCAGCTCCCGATAGAACAGGATTTGCTGGAGGGTCAGAAGCTGCGGCTCCTCGTAGAACCTGTAGCCGTTCGCGCCGACATAGGCAGGTTTCAGCAAGCCCACTTCATCGTAGAAATGAAGTGTGCGCACGCTGACGCCGGACATCCGCGCCACTTGTTTGACTGTATAGGCCATCGTCGTTTCTCCGCCGGACATCACGATGATGCCCGCGGTTGGAGGGACTGTCAGGCATCACGTAACGTGAGGGTCAAAGGATGTTTTGCTTTTTCTCGCGGGTTAAAATTCCGAACCTTCGATGCGATGGAAGTCGCGTTATATCACAACCTCGGACGGCTCCCTGAGCCACCGTTAACCCACAGATTCTGCTGACGAGGCATTCTTTTTTAACTTACAGCCCCGTAGCCGCCGACGTCAGGCGCACTCTTCCCTCCGCACTTCGCTCCGCATTCCGCCCTCCGTTTTCCGCCTTCCGCTTTCCGCTTTTACTCTCCTCCGCCCTCCGCCCTCCGCCCTCCGCCCTCCGGATTGGAACCAATAGGGTGCCCACGCAGGCCTGGGATTACAACATGGTTCGTTGGCTGGAGAGGCAGGGTTACGATGTGACTTATTCGACCAGCATCGATACTCACCGCACGTGGCCGGCCAACAAAACGATCAAAGGGTTCCTATCCCACTTCAAAGAGCCTATAGGAAAAACACGGAATCCAGATATGACCCGCGGGATCTGCTTGAAAGGGCGCAGAGGTTCACCCTGAGCCCTGTCGAAGGGCTCTGATCTTTTTCCCGGAGAACG
>DATLUX010000406.1:0-10463 GCA_035577805.1 Verrucomicrobiia bacterium | reverse complement strand
CCACGATTGCGACCTCTTCCGGCGTAAGACCCATAGTGACGGTGGCATTGGACTGCTTGGCATGGAGGACCCACTCGACCAGACTGTCGTTGGTGAGAATGCGTCTCCAGGTGCGCCAGACCAATCTGGCATCCATTAGTTGAGTCCTTTTCGTGTAGTGCGACGGCTGGCGGCCCCATATGCGTGATCCCACGATCGTCGGGCCCGCTCAAGATCGGCTAGAATCAAGTCAATCGTGCGCTCGCAGTCCAGGGTCTCTTCGTTGACGTGAAGTGCCTGTGTTTCGTATTCCAGGATGACGGCACCAGGACGGCATTTCAACAGGACATCGCCCAACAAGTCCCACACCGCCTCGGCAACCTGCGTGTCGTGCAGGTCGTGGTACTGGCTTTCAATCCAGCGTCCCCCCGCCATGTGAATGGAAATAACTCGGTCAAGCGGAATGGTGGAAAGAAAGCGCTGAGCCGAATAGCCGCTTGGCCCGTGATTGAGTTCGTTTGCGTAGAGGTTGTGCAAGTCGAGGTGCAAATAGGTCCCGGAGAGTTCCAAGGTTTTCGCAAGGAATTCCTCTTCTGGCATCTCGCTGCCCGGACAGGTCCGATAATAGGCCGCGTTTTCGTGGCCAAGCGGAACCCCATAGAGCTCTTGGAGCGCGCGTGCCCGTGCGGCAATGCGAACGACTTCGGCTTGCGAAAACTGCAGTGGACTACTCCATACGTCGGACCAAGATGCATCGCTGTAAAAGCAATGATTCGCTACCCACGGGACGTTGAACTGCTTCGCCAGCGGGACGTGCCGTTGCACGGCCGAGGTGCTCTTCAGATCGTCGAAGCCAAAATCTCCCCCATAGTTAGAATGCCCGATGATGGGAAACTTGATGGCGGCCTCCTGTAGGATAGTAGCAACTTGGGGCAACAGTAGGCCCGGGCCGTCAAGAGGCGCCATGACTCCGTCGAACAAGATCTCCAGAGCATCGAGAGGTTGGTCTAGAAATGGAAACCACCCAATTAGCTCCGGGTTGAACTGGAGTCCAACCCCAAGGCTCGGAACATTCATCGCCGTGCAGCCTGTGAGAAGTCTAGCGTGCGTGTCCGGACGCCGCAACTTTGAAACTAACGTGCCGATTTATCCTTTCGCCGCGGTGGCCGCACATTTTGCCGCAGTGGCCGCACACCTGGCCGCAATGGCCGCACACTTTGCTGCGGTGGCCGTCGCCGCGCATTTGACCGCCCTCGCTGCGCATTTGGCTGCTCTGGCTGCACATTTAGCGGCCCTGGCTGCGCACTTGGCTGCCGATTCTGCTGAAGCACCTCTTACCGAGATTTTCTTAACATTGACGCGTTTTTTCTCCATATGTGGCTCCATTTTCTCTTTGGCTGACGGGACGCTTTTTGACACAATTTAGCTTTTTTGCAACGTTTTTTTGTGTGGCTCGTGTTCTTGATCACATGCCATGCCGATGTGTTTCAGACTGCGCAAACTCCGCCGAGCTTGCTGTGGGAGGCAGGTCGTAATAGCTTGTAAAGCATGCTAGTCTTGACGCCCAGGACCGAGCGGAATATCCTCGCGCCTTATGGATTTGAAAATTCCAGCCAAGGACGCCGAACCGGAGGCATCGCCCAGCCGGATGACTGCGTTTAGACTGGATAGTGAGACCAAGACCATGCTGGAGGCTAATGCCCGGGCCGCCAATTGCACGCAGACCGACATGGTGAAGTACCTGATCCGCGTGTACTATGAGCAGCACGTAGCTAAAATCCCCCGACCCTTCAAGCCTAAGCGTGGCGCAGCGGGACACTCTTGAGGGTCGGAGTAGCTTGCCGTCCGCCGATTGACCGCACGAAACTGCGGCGGGGCGTGCGCTGCTTTCAAACCCGGCCGGCGTTCTGGGCTCCGCAAGCGCTCAGGCGGTCTCGTTGTGTCCCCGCCATAGCGCCGGCCGGCGTTTTTATTCCATGAGTAAAGATGAACAGGGGAGCGTTACCCGTTTCCGTTACCCTAAGGGTCTATAGGGCGGGAAAACGGGAACGGGGCTTTAAGGTGGTAAGCCGGCGGGGCCATGAATGACTTCTGCGGCCTGGGATAAGTGAGCCAAGACGACGGCGGTGCGCCGGCCACAGAGTTTGCGCAACTGATGAAGAGGGGTCGGTCGGTCGAGTTGTGTTAGGATCTGACGAACCCTGTCGATGGGGAAGATTGCGTGGGGGACAGAGCCGGGGGCGGCTCTGCCACAGAGAGGGCCAAGGAGGATCCGGATTGGAGCAACTGCGTAGGGATACGGTCCGGAACTGAGTGTGGGCGGCCCCTCTTACCCCCCGGCTCTTTCTGTGAGGAACGGAACTCTGGATCCGCTTAGAGTGGGCCCGCGGCGCTCGCCAGCGTCCCGCTGGGCGACTTTGATGAGCGAATGGAGAAAGGGACCGGACCGCAAGGATCCGCGTTCGCGACGCCTCCTGCGGAGTTGCCGCGAGATTTGCAGTGATCGAAGAAGCCACTCTGCCAATGAGAAATTGCCACTGGCCGGCAATTGGTTCTATTTGATAACCGGCCTTCCCTGTTGAACTTCGCCGCGCCCGGAAGCCCATGGCGGCTACCAGCAAAGGAGTCAATCGGTCTTTCGACGGCGCAAGTCGCGAAGCGGACCGTATGATTGAACTTTTTCGGCGGACAATTTCGCCATGATTACGCCCGAAAACTGATGATACGGCGTCGAGTTAGACCGGGCCAAACGCGTATAACGAATTTGCCAACCCCAGCCCCTTGGAGTCACTGAACGCGGCTGGGGAACACAGCGCGTGCTTTGCAGTGCTGCCCGTGATTGCAATGCGCTCAGGACGCAGCCGGCTAGTCACGGCGCACCCCTCGGCCAAAAACCCCCAAAGGGAAACTGGTCGTGGGTCCGACCCGCTTGCATCGACGGAGTCCGCATCGGACGCGAAATTGCCGGCCACCGGCAATCACACGTTGCGGGCGATTGACAGAGAGCGGCAACTCACAATCGGCCGGGGATTGCCACGTCCCGACAACTGACAAAGAGATGTTTGTATATACATACTAAAAGACGCCCAAAAAGGCGCACTGACTCGTTACGCGACAGCGGCTTTTGGGGTCGGAGGGGACGCAATCCGGGAGCACCCCCCGCCCCGGCTTGCAAGGCCACTGACAAGGGGCTGGAACCGGGCTGGAATCGGCTGGGAATCGGGGCAGGCAAATGGATCGGGATGTTCCTTTTAGTGTCCTGCGGTCCAATGGCTTGCGTTTGGATTGCCTGTCCTTGGCAACAGTTTTAGCTTGCCATTGTTCGAATTTTTCCCCCTAATTATTAGAAGCAACCCGGCGCCAAGAACACCGAAAGAAAGCGCGACTCAATTCCATGCTTCCCCATCGTCCCGTTAGTCACGCAGGCAGGCGCCAGCAACGCTTGCAATAGTGCAAGCAAAGTCCGCCAACAGATTGACACCCTGTATAGGTGTGGTGCAATGGCGGTTCAGTCTGTTCTTTGGTATTCGGTTGCTGGCGGTTCGCATACGCGAATCCGGGCGGTTTGCCCCTTTGCAGAGGGCAGGCTGCCCGGTCAAGTCTTGGTAGCTGGTCATGCTCGTTTGGGCATGCTCTGGCACTGGGCGCCGTTGGTTGTCCTTAGGACAGGCTGTGTTGAGGTTCCTATGAAGATCACACAAACACAGCTAATCGCGATTGCACATAGCATGCTCAGTGCTGGCAACCGTATCGGCTCCGTGACGTTGACAGTTGATCGGTTGCGCTCTGCGGTAGAGTCCGGGCATCCGGCAACGGGCGGGGTCAAGTATGATACGCCGAAGCAAGGTGCGCTTGAGGCGGCAGTTGCTTCCGTCGTGACGGCCTATGCTGGCAAGTTGACAGTGGATGGATCGGTTGTTCGGGTTCTTTCCGACAATCTGCGGACCGCCAAGGCGAAAGATGACACGATCCGTGTTATTCGTAACCAGAAAGCGGATTGTGGGCAGGCAGTTGAGGCCGTCGCTTGGTTGCACAACTTGCGAGCGTATATCGCCAGCATCACGCGTGACGGCGCCAAGGCTGTCAGCCGCAAGATCCGGGCAGGCTTGGTTACGGCATTCAATGCCCTCAAGCCTGCGGACCTTGCCGTTTTGAACGTTGGATCGGACAAAACGGCCGGCACTGGCGGACTTGGCTTGGCCAAGGCGCGCAAGATCGTGGCGAACATGGCCGCGGCGGAGTCGGAAGCACTGGCTACGTTTGTCGAGCGGCAGACCGCTCTCGGCATTGCGCAAGGCGAAACGGTTGCCTTGGATGCCAAGCGCGCCGCCGGACGCAAGCCTGCCCGCAAGCCTGCCCGGCGCGGCGCCTACGGAGTGCGGGTCCGCAAGAGCGGCGAAGTCAAGATCACGCGTAGCGGCAGCCCGGCGGCCGATGGTTCAACGTTGCACTCGCAAGCGTTGACTGCCGCGAGTGCCAACGGCGCGCCGTTGACTGTGTAGCAATCGCAAACACGGGATCGGGCAGGGAATTGGATGTTCCTGCCCGTCCTCTTTTTTTTCGCGGACTGCCAGATGGCCATACTTGCGAAGTGTGTCCATCTGGCCGGCCGGAGAGATTCGGACGGATTCTGCGGGTTGAGTTTATCTCGGCTCGAACGGGTAAAGGGTTGCACTAGCTTTCCTGGGGGAAATGCCCCCTGGGCGGGTTGTGTGCGGTTCTTGAGCCATTGTCGCCACGCTGAAAGGCGGAGCGCGACGCACCGAAACGCGCAAGCGGATCGGACCGGATTGTGTTTGCCAGTGCCATTCGGGCGCGGCGCATTGTCACACGGTCAAGCGGGGAAACGCGGCTTACTCCAAACGCCGCCCAACGGTTTCCCGCCCGAAAAGGGTTAGCTTCAACCCGTGGACATGCCGCGCGCCAGTGGCCAGTGCGGGTGCAACGCCGACGTAAAACGACACGGCCAGGGGTGTTTTCGCGCCTTAAGCTGTGTCGGAAGGGAGCGAGTGAGAAATCTTGTCCACCGGAATTGCCCCGACTTAGATCCGCCGAAAGGCGGCCATGATCGGACGCGAGTGTGATCCTGAAACGCTTTTTGCCCGGGCTGTGGCGGCCTGGTGCCTAGATCACCGTTGAAAAAGGTCAGCCGAGTTAGTCTCACCCGTAGCACCCTGCGTAAAGCCAATCGCAAATCCGCCCAGTCGTTAGCTGCGTCGCCAGCATCCTGGGCGCGACCACGCACCGATCCGGACGAGATCCGGACCGCGGCTAGATTGGCGGCCGGCGCCTGAAATGGCGGCCGGCTAAAACTTCACGGGGCTGCCCTGTGTGATGCGCGACCACATAGCATCATCGGGGCGGCCTCTTTTTTCTCCGACTATCCAATTTCACAGAACACCAGAAAACCAACCAACGGAGAAACCATCATGAAACTCATCGGAACCTGCATCATCATCTATGTCATCGGGCGCATCGCCTGCTGCGTGATCGCCCAACTACCATGAGCCTGCTTGATCGCGAAATCCCTTGGCTTGTCCAGCATGCCGCAGAAGGCGAGACGCGCGCCCGGCCAGATTGGGAAACGGTCTATGCGGAAACGTCGGCGAAGGCAGTCGAGAAATGGCTCGCAGCGGTTGGTCTGGCCAAGTATCCGCTGCCGATGCACGTTCGGGTTGGGCCGTTCGCCAAGTTCCTGCGGTATTCGAACGGAATGCCAATGATGAGCAGGGAATTCCTAGTCGAAGAATCAAAAACCTAGAAAGGAACCATGCACAAGCATTGAAACCGTGGTCTTTGCTGGTTTCCCTGCCAAGAAAACCAAGCCGTCCGTTACGCAAAACACGGATGAGGCCGCCAGGATGCCTGAAACTGAAATCCTGGACCTTGCTCTCTGCCGTCTGGCACAATTCCAGGCGAATGATAGCCCGCGAGGCTGAAACGCTTCACGGCAGAGAGCAGGGCAACCTGTGGAAAGGAACTATATGAGCCTAAAGCACACACCTGACCCTTGGATTATTGTAGATGACCACGAGAATGAAAACAGCGCGGTAGTTGTCGATTCTGCTACGGAGTCTTGGCAAATCGCCGGGCCATGCCCACGCGACAATGAGCGTGGAATGGCGGATATGCGCCTGATTGTTTCTGCTCCGCATTTGCTCAGAACATTGGAACGCGTCCGATACTTGCTTGGCGTTGAATCCGACACTCGCGGGCAAATCCTTCCGGGAATCAAAAAGGAGCGAATGCTTTCCCCGGAGCTTGAGGAATGCCGGGAGATTGTTAGAAGCGCCATCGCCAAAGTGGAGGGGTAAGCTAAAACAACCCACAACCCTAATCCGCCCCGTTGTCGAAAGGCAGCGGGGCTTTTGCTTTCCCTGGCCATTCCTGGCCGGGGCTTCTCAACACCGAACCAACGGAGAAACCAACATGAATGAAATTGGCATAACACAAATCGATCCAGTTGACGGCCGGATCTATAAGGGCATGACGAACTGCGGCCGGCCAGGCTTCAGCTTGGATGTTGTTTACACCCTGGCTGATGGGCGCAAACAGCGATCCACGGTTTCCAGCGAACGCAAGAAGAACGTCCTGGCCGCCCTGGAGCGCGAGCGGCGCGCCGCCGCGGCCGGGAGCATGACGGCGAACTTCAACGACAAGGGCGAGTTCTGGGGCACAACCCAGAAATGGACTATTGGATCCGCCGGCCTGGTGCCCCAAGGAGAAGGCTTGCGCCAATGAAAGGCCAGCGCGGCAAAGTCACGGCCTGGGGCGTGGCGCATCAATGCGACTTGTGCTCCAACCCCGCGACTTTTAGGTGGACACGGCAGGACCAGGTTCTCGGCGCGGCCTGCTCATTACATCGGACGGAAGTCCTGGAGTTATTGCGCCGAAAATACGGGGGAAAGAAACCATGAAACTGCCTTACTGCAAAAGATTCTACGCCGTCGCCTACTGCAAACAGTTGGTCGAGGAATTGACGGCCAGCGGACGTTACAAGCGCGTCTGGATGACAAGGCCAATCACGGAGGACGGCAAGCAGTATGCCCGCGTGTGGGTGGAGAGAAAGGAAGAAGAAACCAAGCCCATCGTGCGCGTGCATGCCGGCGGCCTGAGCGCGAGCCTCACAGCCGCAGAGTTCGCGCAGTGCATCATTGCGGCAGAGAAGGAGAAGAACCAATGAAAGTCCACATAATCGAGGGGCCGGCGCGTTTCCGCCTGGTTCTGTGCAAAAAGCCTGGCGTGCCCATCGGCCCGAAAACCGCCGAGATCCTGATCGAGGAAAGCAATACCGTTCGAGCCGAGCTTCATGGCGGCCGATGTTACTACCGCAACGATCGCCTGGTCCGGCGCCTGGTCGCGATGAACTAACCATGAAACTCATCATCGTTTGCTTCGCGATCTACGTAGTGGGCCGGATCGCCTGCGGCGTGATCGCACAACTGCCACTATGACCTATAAAGAGCGCCTCGAAAGGGGCCTGGGCGTGCTTGGCTTTCGCCAGGAGCAAAGCACAACTAGAAAATACACAACCTGGGGGAAGCCAGGCCACAAGGATAAATTCTTCGTCGGTCCGGCCGGCGCGCTGCGCCTGGGCCCGTGCGCGAGCCAGAGCCATAGCGTGGGCGCGCCACAGCTCGAATCGCGGGAATACCGGGCAGTCCTAGGGGCCTGCGACAAAGCGCGGCGCTGTGTGGGCTGCCCGTGCTACTTCCTGCCCAAAAACCTGGAGCAATGGGCCTGCGACGATTGCACGGCTATGAGGCTCGCGGCCGCGGAGGCGATGCAGCCCGATAGCATCAAATTCGCTGAGAACCCGGACTTATGAAACCACCAAACCCCTGGACACGCCGGACGGGCCCGACTGGTGCCACTTGCGGCGCTGAATGGATCCACGTGTCGGGCGCCCGGGTCGAACATTGCGGGCATCCGACTGCGCTCCGACCATATACTGGAACCACACGGCGAGGCACTACGGTCCTGCATCCGCTGAATGGCCGGGCGTTTTCACACCTGAAAGACTGCCAGGCCAAAACCCTTGCTGTCCAAGAGCGCGAGGAAAGGCCGTGAGCCGGCGCATCCCGCCGGACCCGAGGCGAGAGCTGATCGCGCAGATGGATCGCCGCTCTGCCGCCATGCTCGCCCGGGATCTGGCTCAATCGAAAGGCCAGGTGGACATTGCGGTCGTCCGCCTGGCCGAGCTGAAAGCCGAAACGGCCGTGGTCCGCCCTCACCAGATTTGCCATGCCGCCCGGGTATCGGGATCGGCATGGCCGCAGGAAACCATTTCGCTCTACCTGGGTCGTATCTGAAGGACACAATGAACATCAACGAACTGGAAGCGTTGGCCGACCAAATCGCGGGAGCGTGGCGAGTAAGGGCGGGGAGTCGTGGGACGAGGAAAATGTCGAAGACCCCATGTTGAGTAGACACGAGATCCGCTCCACGTTGCAACCGCCCTTGCCGTGCCGCGGCCCTGGTGGTTTCCGCGGCACGAAAGCGCGCCGCTGTGCTGCGAGCTGCAGATCGCTGCGACTTGTCCCGCTAAATTCCCCGCGCGGGCGCAGGATCGGCCGCTATCCAAGCCCCGCTAACTAAACTAAACTAATTAACCAACCGACAATCCACCCGCCCCGTGATCGAAAGGTCGCGGGTTTTTTCTTTTGACCTATGAGAAAAATTCGCAAGGCCGACTATCTGGAGCTGGCCGTGTTCCTGGCCCACTATCATAGCGGACAATGGAGCCGCGGCTATCGGCTCCTATGCAGGCTCCAGGCCCGCTGGACCTCCGCTTTCGAGCGCGAGGCGGAGCAGACCGAAATTTACCAATACCTCGTCGCGAACTACGCGAACAAGGTCTGAAAGGAGAGCATGAGTAATACCTATCCTGACTGCTATCTGCATGTCGAAGAGTGCAGAAGCGGAGAAACCTGGATCGTGCCGTTGCGGGGCAATTCCAAGCTGGATTTGAAGGAATCAGCGCTGGCCAAGACAACCCCCTTCAAGGGACGTAACGGCCGCTATCGTCCACCAGAGCAACTCTTGGCCTTTCTCCAGAGCCTCTGAGTATGCGGAGTGACGAAGACAAAAATGAGTGATTCCTTCGAAAATTCCTGGTTGACTACATAGTGCTGCCATGTATCTTCTTGACATGATCGAGAAGGAACTGGTTGCCGCTTCGACCGAGCCACTCATTCTGTCCCTACTCTCCAAAGGCGAAAGTTACGGATACGAGTTAATTCAGGAGGTCAAGCGGCTCTCGGGAGCCAAAATCAATTGGACAGACGGAATGCTCTACCCGGTGCTTCACCGGATGGAGGCCAATGATTGGATCCGATCGCACTGGGTGCAGGTTGAAAACGGGCGCAAGCGAAAATACTACTCGCTCAAGAAAAACGGCCGTCAGGCCCTCAAGGAAAAGCGCGAACAATGGACGGCGATCTCTGCCGTGCTTCGGGGACTCTGGAAGGAACAGAGTGTTTAATCTCGAACAATCCATCGGCGAGTGGCGGCGGCAGATGGCGGCAGCTGGGCTTAAGAACGGCGATTTGCTCGACGAACTGGAAAACCACTTGCGGGAAGACGTAGAACGGCAGACCAATTCTGGCGCGATGGCGCACCAAGCATTCGAAACCGCCGTCGCTCGGATGGGAGAAGCCATTGCCCTCAACCAGGAATACAAGAAAGTTGCTAAAACGGTGGGCATCAGCGCACGGATTAAGCATTCCGTTCTCACGATAGCGGGAATTCCGAATGATTACCTTACTGCATCTATGAATCCCTCAGTTCCAAACACCAGTATCGAACCTGGCTGGGCGACCTATCTCAAGGCCGTCATTTTTGTTGGGCCCGCTGTTTTCCTTTGGGAACTCGCCCTGGCGTTTTGCGTTCCCAAGTTGAAGGAGCTAAGTGCGCGTGCTGGCGGCACTCCTTTTCCAAAGTTCTCTCGCGTTAACTTGGGGATTTCGGATATCATTTCTGACAATTGGATCTATCTGGCTAGTGCCGTTGTCCTTGGACTTGTTTTGCTGGAATGGCGGGCTAGGAATTGGCCGCGCTACCGGCGAGCCGCCCTGGGCATGACAACGTTCATTCTGAATTGTTTGCTTCTCATCTCGCTTTTCTTGATCATTTGCACTGGGGGAATCGTGGCAGGAACGGCGATTCAATTCATCAAATGATCGTGAAATTCAGCCGCTGTAAAACTCCGCAGGGCGCATTCCTTGTGCGGCAAAGCGCACCGATGGCTCGTTCGGTCGCGTGACGAATAGTGCCGAGTTTGCGGGGGCGATTGTTCAAATTTCGAACGAATCGCCCCGTTTTTCATTTTTCAGCTCGGCATGATCCGACGGGCTTGAGATGGTTAGTTTGACCGTGAGCAGAACTGACTGCGTTTATCCGAAATCATTCCAATCGTCCTGAGCCACGCCTCCACCAACTGAGGCCATCGGCTAATCGGGAACTTCGTGTGCCGAAGCCCAAAG
>DATLUX010000405.1:0-2987 GCA_035577805.1 Verrucomicrobiia bacterium | reverse complement strand
ACCCGACCAGAGTCTGGACCCTTCGGCAATGTTGAGCACAATGCTCTCTGAGGCCCGGCAGTAATGCTCAACGATGGCGTGGGGTCTACCCCAGGAAGCGGAAAGCTCTTGGGCGCAAGCTGCCAGTGCCAGCGCCTTCTCCTAAACTTTGAGCTTTTGATGGGTGAGCATTCAGCCCTTGGAGCTGAGCAACCGTCGACAAAGTTTCCGACAAAGCTTCCGACAAAGGAAGGCCAAAGAAGCTCTCAAAATGTCCAATCTTCAGGCGGCGGTCTGCGACCGCCGACTTTCCGACTAGTTTCTTCTGGCGCGGCGGTCATAGACCGCCGCGACAGCATCTGAGCCTTCGGCTCGAAGATGAGGGTTGGCATTTTAGCGGGGCGGCCTTTCAATAAAGGCATGTCGAATTTTCCGACCGCGCTCGATTTGCGGAACCTGAAAGTTTACCCGCTGGCCTCGCGCCAAAGTCTCTCCGCCATCGAGGACATTCTGATTGATCCCGAACCTCCGCCTCCGCCGGTCGCCAGCCCCTTCGTGCGGGAACGAATCGAGCTTTGCGCGCGTCACATCCTGCAAGCCCGGAAGAGCGGGGCGAGCGTCCTGTTCTTGTATGGGGCGCATCTGGTGAAAAATGGAGCGGCGGCGTTGGTGGATCAACTGATGGCCGGCGGATGGATCACCCATTTGGCCACCAATGGAGCCGGGTCGATTCATGACTGGGAATTTGCGTTCCAGAATTGGTCGACCGAAAGTGTCGAGAAAAATGTGGCTACGGGCACCTTTGGGACCTGGGACGAAACCGGCCGCAACCTTCACTTGGCTCTGCTCGCCGGAGGATTACGCGGCGAAGGCTACGGCATTTCTGTCGGACGCTTCATCCACGAGGACGGCGTGGCGCTCCCTACCCGTGGGGAATTGGAGGAATCATTACGCCGGGACCCCGGTCATCCGTTGGCCCCCGCGCGGGCCGATTTGCTTCTGGCCATGGCGGAGCATGATCTGCCGGCCGGTCGAACTGAGGTCAAGCATCCTTGGAAACACACTTCCATCTTTGGCCAGGCGTTCCAGCGGTCGTTGCCCCTGACGGTGCATCCGGGCATCGGTTACGACATCATCTCCAACCATCCCATGTTTAACGGCGCCGCCATCGGCCGGGCGGCGGGGGTGGACTTTCGGCTCTTCGGCCGGGCCGTCGACGGATTGGATGGAGGCGTGGTGTTATCGGTGGGCTCCGCGATCATGGCGCCGCAGGTGTTCGAGAAGAGTTTGAGTTGCGTCAACAACCTGCGTCTGCAAGCCGGCCGGCCGGTGGTGCGGGATCATGAACTTTACGTGGTCGACCTCCAGGATGGAAGCAACTGGGATTGGACTCAGGGGGAACCACCCAAGGACAGTCCGGCCTATTATCTGCGGTTCTGCAAAAGCTTTTCGCGCATGGGAGGGAAGATGCATTACTTGCAATGCGATAACGTGGTCTTCGTGCATAACCTCCTTCACCTCCTTCGCCAATAAGGGGAAGGAATGCGGAGATGAATGTCGAACGCTTGCGCGCGCTCACCTCGCGTTATCCCAAACTGCGCATCGCGGTGGCCGGCGACTTCTGTCTGGATCGATACCTGGAAATTGACCCCGAGCGCCGCGAGACCTCCATCGAAACCGGTCGGCCGGTGCATAACGTCGTCCATGTGCGCAGCCAGCCCGGCGCCGCGGGCACCATCCTCAATAACCTGGTGGCGCTGGGCCTCGGCGCGATTTTCCCGGTCGGCTTTTGCGGCGTCGATGGCGAAGGCTATGAGTTGCGCCGCGCCCTCGCCGCACTTCGCGGCGTTCACCTTGATTATTTCTTCGAGACCGAACTCCGCCGGACTTTCACCTACTGCAAGCCGCTGGTCCTTGCCCCCGGCCAGCCGCCGGCCGAATTGAACCGGCTCGACACCAAAAACTGGACCCCGACACCGGAGCCTTTGCAGGACCAGCTGATCGGTTCTGTTCGCGAACTGGCCGGTGGCGCCGATGCCATCATCCTCATGGACCAGGTTGATCTCCCGGAAACAGGCGTTATCACCAGCCGGTTCTTGAGCGCGCTCGGAACGGTCATCGCGGAGCAGCCCGGCCGGCTGATCATCGCCGACAGCCGCCGGGGCTTGCAGGGCTATCCGCCGGTTTGTCTCAAGATGAATGCCGCCGAGCTGGCCACGCTCAGCGGCCTGAAGCCTCAGGAGGAAGTCCCCGCCGTCCAGGCCGCCGCGGCCATGCTCGCCCGGCGCCATCGGCGTTATGTTTTTGTGACTCTTTCCGAGCGCGGTATCGTGGGAGCCGCGCCCGACGGCACTACCGCGCACATGCCGACTCTCCCGCGGCGCGGCGAAATCGACATCGTCGGCGCCGGCGACGCGGTGACCGCCAACCTGGCCGCGGCGCTGGCCGCCGGTGCTTCGCTGATTGAAGCCATCACCATGGCCAACGTTGCCGCCAGCGTGGTGATCCATCAATTGGGCACCACCGGGACCGCCACGCCCGAACAAATCGGGGCGCTGCTGGCCTGAGCACAGGGTGCTGTTCAGGACGCCGGTTGGGCCGCACGTTTACGCACAAACGTGTGCGTGGCGTGTCCGAAGAACACGTCGGCGCTCTCCATGAGCGTCTCCGAAAGGGTAGGGTGCGGATGCACCACTTCGGCCAGGTCGCGCGCGGTGGCACCCATTTCCACGGCCAGGACGCCTTCCGCGATGAGATCCCCAGCGTGCGGCCCAACGATGCCCACCCCCAGGATCCGCTCAGTTTCCGGATCGATGATCAGCTTGGTCAGGCCATCCGTCCGATCGAGCGTGAGCGCGCGTCCGGAGGCGCCCCAAGGGAACCTGGCGATCTCGACGGTGCGCCCCAGGCTTTTGGCTTCGGCTTCGGTCAAGCCGCACCAGGCGAGCTCCGGATCGGTGAACACGACGGCGGGCACGATCACGTTGTCCCACACGCTGGCCTCGCCG
>DATLUX010000404.1:0-2392 GCA_035577805.1 Verrucomicrobiia bacterium | reverse complement strand
CTGCAGGACGTGCTTCGTATAATGAGTCGCCCGGTCGAACTTAGCCCCAGGCCCCGCATAGAGTCGTTCGAACTCCGCGATAGCCTCGCCGCTCATCCAGCGGCTGAAATTGATTTCATTCCATTCGGGGGTGAGTACGTGCGCGTGGAAGGCCTGGTCGCAATCGTTGCACGCGACGTAGTTCCAGCGCTGGCCGTCGAGATAGGGCAGAGGGCTTTCACCCCATGGGTCCGCCTGTAGAAAGGTATGCAGCGGCGCATCGTTGAATGAGCCACTCGCGAGAATTTCGAGATTGCCCGAGCCGCAGTTGATGCAGGCCGTGCGCGTTGAGAATTGAGCTTGAGTCATGACCGCCCTCCCTGGCTAGATATATTATGCTGCGACGCGTTAAGGTTGTCCCGCCTTTTGCTGTGCCCGGAACGTGCTACCTCATGGCCGAAACAGACCGTTTTTGGCCTATCCTCGCATCCGTAAGTGATTGATTTTGCTCCAACGGAGACCCGTGGTAGCATTCGCAATGCGAAGGTCGAGGGTTCGATCCCCTTCTCCTCCACCATGTTTTCTAGGTGTTCCACGTGGAGCGTCCTTTTTTGCTGTGTCCGGAACGTGCTACCAGTTCTGCCGCTTTGGCCAGGTGATCGGGGGCGAGATGAGCGTACTTCAGCACCATGGAGTAGCTTTTCCAGCCCCCGAGTTGCATCAGTTCTTGCAGCGTGACACCGCTCTGGACGGCCCAGGAAGCGAAGGTGTGGCGCAGGTCATGCCAACGTAGTGGGCCGACTCCGGACCGCTCTACGGCCTTCTTAAACGCTGCTGTGTTGCAGTCGTCGTAGGGTGATCCTTCATACTGGAAAACGTGATCGCCCTTGGGGTTTGCTGTCTTGCATTCACGCAGGAGCTTGGCGACCTTGCGCGAGATCGGCATGCCGTGGGCAGCCTTCCCCTTCATCTGTGCGCCGGGTATCCAAAACCGACTATGGGCAAGGTCTACCCGATCCCAGGTGAGTGCCAGCATGGAGCGCATCCGAAGACCGGTCAGGACCGCGAACCGTGCGGCAAGTTTCAGATGCGGCGGCAGCTCGGCGAGCAGTGCATCAAACTGGGCATGGTTGAGCCATTTGAAATCAACCGCCCGGACGTTGTACATCGGGACGTGCGGCGCGGCATCGAGGTACCCCCATTCGGTGGCGGATCGGCGAAGGACAGCGCGCAGATTGGCCATGTGACGGTCAACGGTTTGACGGCTGCGGCCTTCGGCCAGCGACAGCTCGCGCAGAGTTTGAATTACGTCTTTGTCGATCGCGCGCAATGGCTCGTGCTCGAGGTGCTCTTTGAACCAGTTCAGGATCGCCAGTTCCTTGGCCTTCGACTTTGGGGGGACTTCGGCTAACCATCGCGCCGCGGCCTCGCTCCACCGAACGAAGCCTGTATCACCGAGCTTGTGGACTCGGTAGAGCCGGTCCCGTTCGCGCCTCTCGAACTCCTGCGCTTCCCCGCGGTCGCTTGTGCCAGTCGTCCTGCGAGTCTTTCGGCCAGCGACGCTGATGCTGATCCACCAATTCGGGGAGCCTTTGCGACGGTAGATTGACACTTTAGGACGTGCTCTCGTAGTTGGTCAGGCAGAAATACCCAAGCGCGGCCGATCTTGCAACCCGGAATATCACCGGCCCGCGCACGCTCAGCCAGCGTATCGGGGTGGATCTTAAGAAAATCCGCCGCTTGGGCGATGTTCCAAGATTCAGTCATGTTTCCTCGATCACCAGCCGAGGGGACATGCGAGCGCCACAGCGGCGGCACCCCATCCAACCGACGGCAATGTCCTCTGACAATGACAATGGCACCCATTCATGCGCGCATTTCGGATTTCGCGGACATGTGGGCCAGTGCTCTGGCGGCGGATATCCGCAAAACCGGCATCTAAGGTCTGACACGCTCATGGCTTCTCGGCGGCATCAACAGTGGGCGGATTGGCCTTGTAGGCTACGGCGATGGCCTTTTGGCGATCATTCCATGCAGCTTCGGCCTGGACGCTGAATCGCATAGGCGGCCCCATTCTTCCGCAGTTCGAGCATTCGCAAAACCAGACCCAGTATTCGGTCATGCCGTGCTCGTCCCAGCCGGTATTGGAGGCCGAAAGGCGAGGTTTGCCGCCACATCGTGAGCAATTATCAGCCACGGTCATCGCCCCTATCAGATTGAGAGCAATCAGGGCACGGCTCCCATGCCGATTCGTCCATGGGTTTGCTCAATAGGTCGCCGAGCACGACGCGAGAATCAAGGCACGTCTTACACTTCGCGCCCTCTTGCAGTATTGCCAGCACCGCGACGGCTTTCATTCCGGCGATTAACCCGCGTGCGCTCACTCCACTTCTCCATCGTTCGATGTCATTTC
>DATLUX010000403.1:0-3033 GCA_035577805.1 Verrucomicrobiia bacterium | reverse complement strand
AGGACGAGTTGCGACTTGGCAAACTCCGCATCGACCATCGCGAGCGGGATGCAGTGGAACGCAAGATCCCACGCCGCATACCACGGATACTCCCACTTATCGGGCATGGAGATAATGTCGGCGTTGTTGAGGTGGGACCATTCGCGGTTGCGCCCGTGCTTGCGTTCGCCGGGCGGGGGCGGTTGACTGGCGTCACCTTTGATCCACTCCGGCACGTCGTAGTAAAAGAATTGCTTCGACCAGATCATACCGGCGAATGCCTGACGCTGGACGTCGCGCGCGTCGGTGTCGGTGATGTTCTTCTGCAACTCGGCGTAGAACTCGTCGGCCTCGCGACGGCGCTGGCTGAAGAGCTTGTCGAAGTCAGAGAATGGTTTGGAGACAGTCCCACGGGTCAGGCGCAGTCGAATGGTCACCGCACCTTTTGGCGCCACGGGCATCTCAAAGTGCGCGGCGGCCTTAGTGCCCGTCTGCTGTGAATTCAGAGCCTGTTTGTGCCCGTTGATGACGTATTCGTTGAACGCGTCCTTGAAGTGACGTAGCGCATCGTTGTGACCGTAAAGCCGGCGGACGTTGGTTTCGTTGTCGCAGAACAACAATTCCGGGCTGCCTTCGCAGTAAAGATGGTAGGTGCCGAGTTCAGGATGCTTGGCGGTGACCGCGCCATCATTCGTCGCGGTCAGCTCCGGTTTGGGCGCGCCCTTCTTCCACGACCAGGTATTGCGAAACCACAGGTGCGGCAACAGATGAATCGCCGCCGTCTCCGGCCCTCGATTGTGGACGGTGACGAGCATGAGGATGTCGTCGGGTCCGGCCTTCGCGTACTCGACGAAAACGTCGAAGTAGCGGTCGTCGCCGAAAACTCCAGTGTCGAGCAGTTCAAATTCCGGCTGGTCCTTGCCGCGACGCCGGTTTTCCTCCACGAGTTGCGCATAAGGAAACTCCCGCTGTGGATATTTGTAGAGCATCTTCAAGTAAGAATGCGTCGGTGTGGCATCGAGATAGTAGTAAAGCTCCTTCGCGTCTTCGCCGTGATTGCCCTCACTGTTGGTGAGACCGAAGATGCGTTCCTTGAGAATCGGGTCGCGTCCATTCCACAAGGCGAGCGAAAGACAGAGGCGCTGGGAATCATCGCTGATGCCGGCAAGACCGTCCTCGCCCCACCGATACGCGCGGCTGCGGGCATGGTCGTGCGGAAGATATTCCCAGGCATTGCCGTGCGGAGAGTAATCTTCCCGCACCGTGCCCCACTGGCGCTCGGAGAGGTAAGGACCCCAACGTTTCCAGTCCTGCCGGCCGGATTTGACCTCATGGAGGCGCAGCTGTTCGCTGAGTTTGGTATTCATTTGTCGACGGAGTTCAGAGGTGTTTAGGCGGTCGCGAGGGCGAAAGCCGGGGTGATTTTCCGCGCGGGCTTCAGGGGAGGAGTGAGCTTGGCCGGCTCGGGGAGCACAACCCGGTCAAGCCGCAAGGCTTCACCAACGGACCACGCCTGCCAGGGGCAACCGCGCGGCGTGTGTGGCGCTTCGGCGTCCGCGATTTCGGAGATATGGCCGAGGCCGGCTTCTGCGAGATGATCAAGAAGTGGCTGGAGATATGCGCGGCGCGCTTCGTGAATGGCAGGGGGCGTACGTTTATGGATCCAGACCCAGGCATCGACGAAAGCACCGATGAGCCACGGCCAGACCGTGCCCTGATGATATGCGCCATCGCGTTCGCGCACGCCGCCTTCGTAGTGGGGGACGAAGCCGGGTTCTCCGGGAGCGAGAGAGCGCAGCCCGAGCGGCGTCCACAGATGGTTTTTCACCGCTTCGACGATCAGGAAAGCGCGGTTGTCCTCGATCAGGCGCAATGGCAAACCGCCCACGGCGAGGATCTGGTTAGGTCGGAACGAGGCATCAAAAGTGCCGGGCCGGTGGTTCACGTCCACCACGTCGTAGAGCATTTTGCGTTCGGCGTTCCAGAAGCGGGCTTGGAAGGAATCGAGGCCGCGCTGCAACGGTTCCTTCCAGCGGTCGTTGTGCTGGTTTGCGATCCACAGTGCGTTGAGCCAAAGCGCCTGCACCTCGACCGGCTTGCCGATGCGCGGAGTCACCACCCAGTCGCCGACCTTTGCGTCCATCCAAGTGAGTTGCACGCCGGGCACGCCGCACGCGAGGAGGCCGTCTGCGTCGGCGCGAATACCGAAGCGCGTGCCGCGGCTGTAGCCGTTAAGGATGGTTTCTACGGCGCCGATCAACTTCTTCCGGTCGCCATTGAGGGCGAGGCGCTCCTTTTGGGCGGCTTGCAGGAACTCATGCACCGCGATGACGAACCAGAGCGAGGCGTCGACGGCATTGAACTCAGGCTGCCCACCCTGGTCGGGGAACCGGTTCGGCAACATCCCTTCGGAAACCGTCGCGGACCAGGCAACCAGAATGTCGCGAGCCACGTCGAGGCGTCGCGTTGCGAGGCAGAGGCCGCGTAGCGCGATGAGCGTATCGCGGCCCCAATCGGTGAACCACGGATAGCCGGCGATGATGGTCTTGCCTTCTCCACGTTGAACGATGTAGGCATCCGCCGCAGCTTCGAGGCGCGACGGATACTTTTCACGGCGCTTCTGTTCAGCGTCGCGGAGTTTATTCAGCAGTTCGACTGGCTTCACGCTCGCCGGCAACGATGCGGCCGCCTGCTCCTTGGTGGTGAGCACAAGGCCGGCCTTGCCATCCGCGAGATTCCACGAGAGAACGCCCGGCGCAGCCAGGTCTTCTTCGCAATCCAATCCGCGGGCGCGCTCCGCTTCGTAGCGGAAGTTGTAATACCACAGCGGATCGTGAGCGTAGCTGGCGTTAGACAGCACGGTCACGCCGGGGACACCACTGTAAGGCTGCCACGAGACGCGGTCAGATTTCACCTCCGCGTCGAACCGGAAGGCCGGATTGCTCTTGTGCAGCGAATGATAGTCGCGCCCGGACAGAAACGGACGGACGAACAACCTCACATCCCGACGCAGCCCAAGGAGCTTCCATGAAAGGCAGGTGGTCGGCTCGCCTT
>DATLUX010000402.1:0-2186 GCA_035577805.1 Verrucomicrobiia bacterium | reverse complement strand
CGTCGGGCTGTTTTCCTTGATGATAGTGAGCGTGCCGTCGCCCTGTGAGCTGAACGCCTCCATGGTGCTTGCGTTGAACCCGCCGCTATCCGATCCTTTGCCGATGGGCAGCGTGGCGACGATTTTTCCGTCGTCGGCGTTGAGCATAACGGCTATGGCGGGGTTGCGGCAAAATGCAAAAAGGATTCGGTTCTTCGCGTCCAGCGCAAGTCCAGCCGGTGCACGGCCCGCGCTTTGAAGGTCGTAGTGCGCGGTGACGGTGAGTGTTTTCACGTCCACGACCGCGACGCTGTTCTTGTCTTCGATGTCTGCGTAGAGATGCCCTTGGCCGTCGCTGACGGTTTGCTCCGGCGCTCCGCCGAGATCAATCGTGCCGGCGATGGAGCCATCCCTGGCGTTGATGACAGTGGCGTTGGGCTGGGTATGGCTCATGACGTAAATGCGTTCCGTCAGCGGCTCGAAGGCGATGGCATCCGGACGGCCTTTGACCTCAATCGTCTTGATCGTCGCGAGCGTCCTGGTGTCCCACATGACGACCGGGCTGCTGCTGCTGAAGCCGTGGTGCGATTTGGGATCCACTGCGACGCCGCGGGCGCGCGCATTGGTGATCGAGCCCGCCTGCTTGAGGGGGTCGAGATCAAACACCAGAATCTGGTTGCCGCGCGGCACATACAGCCGGCGGCCATCGTTGTCCGCATAGACGTAGTCAATCCCGCCGGTTCCCAACACCTGCACGGTGTTGACGGTCTTGTACGGTTTGGAGGCTGGAGCGGCTTGAACTGCGACCTGCGACACCAACGTCCCAAGTCCTGCCACCAACACGATGCACGAAAACGAAACGATATAGTTCATAGAAAACTGAATGACCACAGTTCGAGAATTAGCTAGTTCGGAATCTATTTGAGCAGAAGCGTTTTTCCATGCAGAAAGCGAGAGAATTCGCATGGTCGAAAGACCACGTTTGTTTATTGGCCCTCGACCGTCGTTCCTTGCTCCTTGTCCTTGACCTTCTGGAAATCTTGGCGAGGTGCTCCACGACGGCTTCCACAGCCTCTGTTTGGTGAATGACATGATGCCCTGCGACCGCCTTGCGGCGGGCGCAGGGCTTATTTCGGTAATTACGAGTGTGGGTGTCCGCGATCCTGACCGGGCGCGCGACGCATTCTCGGTTACCGGATTGTCCCTGGCTGAAGACGGCTTGCCAGTGGTGCACAGTTCCTGCGCACCGGCTTCGTTGAGAATGACTTTCGCTCTGGCATTTCCGGGCATCACAATGACGGGGAGACCGGGTGGACGCTATAAGGTGTTCTCCTTATTGGCTTCCGCACCGTCGGTAGGAAGGGCACGTTCCTAATCACATTTACTTTTCATCGCGACCAGCAGGTAATCGCTTCCGTTTCGGATGTGGTGTCGGAGGATCGGGAGCTTGGGCGCCGCCCTCTCCTTCAAATCTGGACAGCTCTGTAGGATCTACACGCGCCTCCGCTTCAGCCGGTGGTGGAATGAAAGGCGTGTGAGTGGGCGCGTTTTTCGATTTGATCCTTTTCACCGTCTTCAAATTTTCATTCGCTTCTTCGCGGGCAGGCGGGCGAAACGGCCTTAGACCTGAAACCAGGAGGGAGTCCATTCCATCAAGGTCTGCGACCAGCCCGAGCATGGGTCCACCGGCCGGAGATGGCACTGAGTTGCAGTTTACTTTTGCCCCGTTCCATGCGCCTGAGTTGGCGGGCTTCAACCTGACGTTCCAGATCCTGTGTGGCCTTGAGCAGCGCGGCTTCCAGCGTGTTGTCTTTGGCCTCGGCGTGGAGGGCCGGACCATGAATCCGCCGCGCACCTTCGCGCGCATGGCGGGTGGCCTTGGAGTGCGCGCCCGGTCCAGGTACTTCCAGCCGCACTTGGACGCGGAAGGCCGGTTTGGCCTCCCGTTGGTGTTCGAGGACCACTTCGGCGGCGGTGATCGCCGTCAGGCCATGCAAGTGTTTGAGTTGCTCCTCCACCTGGCGGTGCCAGGTCGCTTGGGCGTTGAGGCTGACATAGCGAAGGGTGGTTTTCATGTTCGTTTCACCACGGATTGTGGTTTCGACGGGCGCGCGGCGTCCTCGCACGGCGTTCTATATGGCGAGGACGAGCGTCGGCGACCGCGGAGGACGGGCGGAATGCCCGCCCGCCCACTCGGCCCGCTTAGG
>DATLUX010000401.1:0-7859 GCA_035577805.1 Verrucomicrobiia bacterium | reverse complement strand
CTTGTTGTATTCGTCCGGGTGATAGAGCAGTTCTTCTTTGCGCGTGCCGGACAGCTCGATATTGATCGAAGGGAAAATGCGGCGGTCGACCAGGTGGCGATCGAGGTGAACCTCCATGTTGCCGGTGCCCTTGAACTCTTCGAAGATGACTTCATCCATACGGCTGCCTGTATCGACCAGCGCAGTGGCGATGATGGTCAGCGAACCGCCTTCCTCGATATTACGGGCTGCGCCGAAGAAACGTTTGGGCTTGTGCAGCGCGTTGGCGTCGACGCCGCCGGACAGGATCTTGCCGGAGTGCGGCTGGACGGTGTTATAGGCGCGGGCCAGGCGGGTGATGGAATCCAGCAGGATGACGACGTCCCGTTTGTGTTCCACCATGCGTTTGGCTTTTTCGATGACCATTTCGGCCACTTGCACATGGCGTTCGGGCGGTTCGTCGAAGGTGGAAGAGATGACCTCCGCCGGTTTGCAGGAACGCTCCATGTCGGTGACTTCCTCGGGCCGTTCGTCGATGAGCAGGATGAAAAGATAAGCCTCGGGATTGTTCTTGAGGATGGCGTTGGCCAGTTTTTGCATGAGCACCGTTTTACCGGTGCGAGGCGGGGCGACGATGAGGCCGCGGGTGCCCTTGCCGATGGGGCAGACCAAATCGAGCACGCGGGTGCTGAGTTCGTCCTGGATGGTCTCGAGCAAATAACGTTTGTTGGGGAAAAGCGGAGTGAGATTGTCGAAGTGAGTCTTGTCCTTGGCTCTCTCCGGATCTTCATTGTCGACTGCTTCGACTTTGAGCAGAGCAAAGAAGCGTTCCTTTTCCTTGGGGGGCCGGATCTGGCCGGCGATCAGGTTGCCGGTTTGCAGATCAAAACGGCGGATTTGAGAGGGCGAAACGTAGATGTCTTCTGGACAAGGCAGGTAATTGAAGCTCTGCGAGCGGAGGAAGCCAAAACCTTCGGGGAGCACTTCCAGCACGCCTTCGGAAAACAGGATGCCGCTGCGTTCGGCGTTTTTCTGGAGGATATGGAAGATGACCTCATGCTTGCGCATGGTGCCGAAGTTCTCGATCCCCATCTCCTTGGCCATGGTGTTGAGCTCCGTCATGGTCATGGCCTGGAGTTTGGCGATGTTGACGGTCAACCCGGTCTTGCCTTTGGTGGCCGTGGCGGCGGCGGCCGCTTCCTGTTCCTCGCGGGTTTCGGCGGGGACCTCGACGGGTTTGGTGGGGATTTCCAGGCCTAGATCGCGGGCGGTGCGTCCGTTGCCGGGACCGTCCGGTCCGGGAGCAGCGCCGGGGGGCCGTCCTTCCATGCCTTCGGCCCCAACGTCGGGCATGGGATCCAGATCAGATTTTTTCCGTAACGCTCCTTTAGGGGGGCGCGGCCTCTTGGGGGTGGCGGCTTTGGCCATAAGATCATCAAGTCAAAATTAGACCAACCAATTTATTAGCGTTGGTTCGTTTAAACAAACTTCCGAAAGCAACCGGACAGGTGTGCGGCGGATTGGTTAGAACTCGGTGTTCGCCATGTTGGATTGGCGTCGCTGGGAATCCGTTCAATCAGCCGCCAATTCGGAGATGCAAGACGCAATCAGGCTTAGTCCAACTATTTCAATAGGGCAAGGGAAATTTTCCCGTGAGCTCCCGGACCCGCCGCCGGACGGCATGGGCGGCTTCCACATTCTTGATATCCATCAGCACTTCGCTGATCATATCGGCGATGGCAGCCATTTCGGGTTCTTTCATGCCCCGGGTGGTCACCGCGGGGGTGCCGACGCGCACGCCGCTGGCCTGGAACGGCGACCGGGTCTCGAAGGGGATGGTGTTCTTGTTGACCGTAATGCCCGCCTCATCCAGAGCAATCTGGCAATCCTTGCCCGTCCAGCCTTTTGCGCCCACATCCATGAGCATCAAATGATTGTCGGTGCCGCCGCTGACCAGGCGGAAGCCATTTCGCTTGAGGCCCTCGGCCAGGGCCCGGGCGTTTTTAACGATCTGTTGTTGGTAAACTTTAAAGTCCGGCTGTAACGCTTCGTGCAGGCACACCGCTTTGGCGGCGATGACGTGCATGAGCGGCCCGCCCTGGATCCCTGGGAAAGCCTGGGCATCGATTTCCTTGGCATACCTTTCGGCGCATAAGATGAGCCCGCCCCGTGGACCGCGCAAGGTCTTATGGGTCGTGGTGGTGACAAAATCCGCATGGCCGACCGGGCTGGGATGCTCGCCGGCCACCACCAAGCCGGCAATGTGCGCAATATCCGCCAGCAACAGAGCGCCGGATTCGCGGGCGATTTGGGCCATGCGCGGGAAGTCGATGACGCGTGGGTAGGCGCTGGCGCCAACCGTGATCATCTTCGGGCGCTGTTCGCGGGCCATCCGGGCCAGCATGTCGTAGTCGATGCGCTCATCCTCTTTGCGCACGCCGTAATGAATGATCTCAAAGAATTTGCCCGAGAAATTGGCCTTGTTCCCGTGCGTCAAGTGCCCGCCATGACTCAGATCCATGGTCAACATCTTGTCTCCGGGCTTGAGCATCGCGAAATAAACGGCCATGTTCGCGCCGCTGCCCGAATGCGGCTGCACGTTGGCGTGTTCGGCTCCAAACAGTTTCCTGGCGCGGTCGATGGCCAACTGTTCGATCGTATCGACATGCTCGCACCCGCCGTACCAACGTTTCTTGGGGTAACCTTCGGCGTATTTGTTGGTGAGCACCGATCCCTGCGCTTCCATCACGGCGGGGCTGGTGAAATTCTCGCTGGCAATGAGCTCGATGTTTTCCTGTTGCCGCTGGCGTTCCAGTTCGATGGCCTGGTGGACGTCCGGATCCACGGCGTTGAGCCGCAGATCCGGTTGCAGAGCGCCCGGCTCAAGTTTGCGCAGGCGCCGTTCGTGGCGTCCGCCTTCGAAGGCCGCATTGAGAAAGGCGTCGACGATGCGTCGGGCTGTTTCGGGGTCGGTGCCCTTGCCCGCCAGGCACAGCACGTTGGCGTCGTTATGGCGCCGGGACATGGTCGCGGCGTTTTCGTCCCAAACCAGTGCCGCGCGCACGCCGGGAACCTTATTGGCCGCGATGCTCATGCCGATGCCCGACGTGCAGATCAACAGGCCCAATTCCTGATGGCGCGTGGCCACGCTGCGGGCCACCAGTCGGGCATAATCCGGATAGTCGGTCGAATCCGTGGAAGTGGCGCCAAAATCCGTGACCGTAATGCCCCGTTTTTGGAGGTAATGCTTGAGGGATTCTTTGAGTTCGTAGCCGCCGTGATCGGCACCCAAGGCCATGGTTTTGGGCGGAGCGGAGGCGCGCGCGCCGGTCGGCGCGGAAGTTTGTTCGATAAAGTTCAACATGGAGGCGATGCCCTGCTCGATCTGATCCCGACAATTCAAATACACCTCCAACGAGCCCCCGATTGGGTCGGGGACATCGTTCTCGAAACTGTCCAAGGTCTCGTCGAACTCGCGCAACAGGAAGGTTTTTTCGGCCGCTTGCGGGTACATGAGCATGATCGCGTCCACATGACTGTGGGTCATGCCAAAAATGTAATCGGCCCGATGCACCAGTTCTGGAGTCAACATCCGGCTGCGATGGCCCGCGATGTCGATGCCCAACTCCCGCAACGCGCGCACCGCATGCTCACTGGGAGGCATCCCTTCCAATGCTCCCACCCCCGCCGAGAGCACCTCAAACTCCGTCCGTCCCTTCACCGCATGCCGAAACAAGCCCTCGGCCATGGGACTGCGACAGATATTGCCTGTGCAAACGAAAAGGATGGTTTTCATTCCAAACTCAACGAAGAACAACGTTGGGCGTGGAGCCGCAAAACGTCAACGGCGAAATGGATTTAAGGGTTCAGGGTTCAGGGTTCAGGGTTTAGGGTCTGGGGCTTGGGGTTCGGGGTTGTCGGAGTAGGTAGGTAGCCCGAGATGCTTGAATCCGGATCTGTGCCTACTATCTTGCCGGGTGCTGAACCGCGAACCCTCAACCCTGAACCCTGAACCTGGAACCCTGAACCGTGAACCGTGAACCGAAAACCAATCTCCTTGACTTCCCTCTGGTTTCTTCTATTTCCGGCTGGACAGAATTGTCGAGAACATGAGCAAACTCACGACCGTACAGGAGAAGTTCATTTTGCACTGGGGCGAGATGGGCTATCGCTGGGGCATCAACCGGACGGTCGCCCAAATCCACGCTTTGCTTTATCTATCGCCGCGCCCGCTGCATGCGGAGGAGATCTGCGAAACCCTGGGCGTGGCCCGCTCCAACGTCAGCAACAGCCTGCGCGAGTTGCAAAACTGGCGGATCATCAAGATCATCCATGTCCTGGGCGATCGCCGCGATCATTTCGAATCCATGAAGGACGTCTGGGAAATGTTTCGCCTCGTGCTGGATGAACGGAAAAAACGCGAGATCGATCCCACCCGCGAAATGCTCCGCCATTGCCTCGATGAACTGGCCAAAGGCGGCAAAGCCGACCCCTATACCCAGGAGCGCCTGACGCGCATGCAGGATTTCTTCGAAACCATGAGCCGCTGGTACGATGAACTGGAAAAATTGTCCACCCAAGCCCTGATCAAGTTTGTGCGCCTCGGCGAGAAACTCAGAAAGTGGATCGGCTGATGATTCCCGTGCCCTAGCCGTGGGGCGCAGGCGGGTAACGAGGTACACCCTGAGCCTGCCAAAAGGCTCTGATCTTTTTTCCCGGAGAACGCGTCGGGGACAGGGGGAATGGACGGGAATGAGGGTTCTCGGCGGTCTACAATGTGCGCGTGAGCGCCATCGCCATTCGGCATTCGGCATTCGGCATTCGGCATTCCGCCCTCCGCATTCCGCCCTCCGCATTCCCCACGCATCACTCTGCATTGGACAAACGTGGCGGATCGGACGCACACTGCCGACTCATGACATCGGGCTTGTGGTTGCAGGTTGTCGCGGTTCTCGGCGGGTTGTGTCTGGCCGGTCCGCTGCCGGCCCAGGAATCCAAGGTTCGCGCGAAACCGGCCAAGATAAAGTTCAGTGAGAAACGGGGCCTGCGCGATCGTCCGTTCACGCTGACGATATCGACGGACGCGGTCGGAGCGCAAATTTACGTAACTACCAACGGCACCGTGCCCCGTCCTGAGGTCAGTTCGCTCGTGAGCGGACCTCTTCGGATCGAGACCACGACGATGGTGCGGGCGGCGGGCTACCGGGAGGGACGCTTGGTGACGGAAGTGGATACGCACACTTATTTGTTTCCTGGGGATGTGATGAAGCAAACGGGGGCCGGCGCTCCGCTCACCTGGGGCACAAATCAAAACGAGCTGGTGCGCGCCGATTACGCGATGGACCGGGAGATTGTGGAGCATCCGGCGTATCGCGGGGAATTCCCCGAAGCATTGCGAACGTTGCCTTCCTTATCCCTGGTGATGGATCCCGCAGATCTTTACGACCCGACGCGCGGGATTTACTCCAACCCGCGTCAGAGCGGCGACGCCTGGGAGCGGGCGGGTTCGGTGGAACTAATGCCCGGAGAAGGACGCCGAGGTTTTCAAGAGAATTGCGGCATTCGCATCCAAGGCGGATGGAACCGGCGTCCGGAGGAATCGCCCAAGCACGCTTTTCGGTTGGCGTTTCGAAAGAAGTACGGCGCGGGCAAGCTGGAATATCCGCTCTTCGAAGGAGCGGGGGCCAAGGAATTCGACACGCTGGTGTTGCGGGCCGGCTGCAACAACACCTGGTTGCACTGGAACGCCACCGAGCGAAAGCAGGGAGATTATCTCCGCGACCAATGGATGCGGGAGAGTTATGCGGCGATGGGCCATCCCTCCGCCCGTGGTTTATTCGTGCATCTGTATCTGAACGGGCTCTACTGGGGCATTTACAATGTGACCGAGCGTCCGGATGAACGGTTTGCCGCCGGCCATGGGGGCGGTGCGCCCAAGGATTACGACGCGCGCAATGGAGAGAACGTGATCTCCGGAGATGATGCCGCGTGGAATCGACTGTTTGCGCTGGTCAACCACGGCGTTACGGAGGGCGCGAAGCTGGCGGCCGTTGGCGAACTTTTGGATCTGCGCGCCTTTATTGATTTTATGATCTTGAACTTCTATGGTGCCAACGCCGACTGGGACCGCGCCTCCAATTGGTACGCGGCGCGCCGGCGCGAGCCGGCCGGCCCATTTCGATTCTTCGTCTGGGACGGAGAACGCACTTTGGAGGGAATGGAGGCCAACACGCTGTCCTTTGATGATGACTTGAGTCCTCCGCGATTGTTTCATCGGTTGTGTGAAGCGGAGGAGTTCCGGATACAATTCGGAGACCAAGTGCAACGGCATTTGTTTGGCCAGGGCGCTTTGACCCCCGAGCAGGCCGCCGCACGCTTTCGCTATTGGTCGCAGCGGCTGGATCCCGCCATCGTGGCCGAATCCGCCCGGTGGGGAGATTATCGGCGGGACGTCCATCGTTACAAAGTCGGCCCGTTTGAACTTTACACGCGCGACGACCATTGGCGGCCGGAGATTCGGCGGTTGCTGCAGGACTATTTTCCGGGTCGCACAGCCGTGGTGTTAAGACAATTTCAACGGGCTGGCCTTTATCCGATGGTGGCTGCGCCCACCTTCCGGGAACAGAGCGGGCACCTCGTCCTGTCGGCCCCGGCCGGGATCATTTATGTCACGGAAGACGGCAGTGATCCGAGATTGACTGGCGGCGCGCCGTCTGTGCAGGCGCGCGCGTACCACGAACCCATGGCCGGATCGCTGGCGGGCAACCGCTGGCGAGCGCGGGCCTTGGTGCAGGAAGACGGGCACTCCCAGTGGAGCGCCCTGGCCGAACCTTAAAGCTTTATGCAAATGCCCCCTAACCTCTTCAAGCAGGCGCTGGCGGAAGGCCGGCCTCAGATCGGCCTTTGGTGCAGCCTCTGCAGCAACATCGGCGCGGAGATCCTGGCGCGCGCTGGTTTCGATTGGATCCTGGTCGACACCGAGCATGCTCCCAACGAACTGCCTGCCGTATTCAGCCAACTCCAGGCTCTCAGCAGCGGCCCCTCCGCACCTGTCGTGCGCCCGGCCTGGAACGATTTTGTCCTGCTCAAACGGTTCCTCGATATCGGCGTCCAAAATTTTCTCATCCCGTACGTGCAGACGGCCGAGGAAGCCCGCGCCGCGGTGGCAGCCACTCGTTACCCGCCCGAAGGCATTCGGGGCGTCGCCGTCCTGCATCGGGGCAATCAGTTTGGCCGGATCACGGATTACTACGCCCGCAGCAACCGCGAGATCTGTCTGTTACTCCAAATCGAAACTCGTCAAGGATTGGATAACCTCGAGGCGATTGCCGGGGTCGAAGGCGTGGATGGATTGTTCATCGGTCCCAGCGATCTGGCCGCCGCCCTCGGGCACCTGGGCGACACCGGGCACCCCGAAGTGCGCGCCGCCATCGAAAGCGCCGTGAAACGCATCCGCGCCACTGGCAAGGCGCCCGGGATGCTCGCGCCCGTGGACGCCGACGCGCGCCATTGGCTCGCCCACGGCTGCACCGTCCTGGCCGTCGGCAGCGATGTCGGGCTGCTCCTCCGCCAAAGCGAAACCCTCGCCGCCAAATTCAAGACCGCGGGAAACTAACCACTTCAGGGTTCAGGGTTCAGGGTTCCCGGTTCAGGGTTCAGGGTTCAGGGTTCCCGGTTCAGGGTTCAGGGTTCACGGTTCAGGGTTCAGGGTTCCCGGTTCAGGGTTCCCGGTTCAGGGTTCAGGGTTCTCGGTTCAGGGTTCTCGGTTCAGGGTTCAGGGTTCAGCGTTTGGTAGCAGCCGACGTCTGGGTGTACCTCGTGACCTCGGCTGCTACGTGAGGTTGGAGAGAGAGCTTCGACCTCCGAATTTCGGACGCACA
>DATLUX010000400.1:0-28797 GCA_035577805.1 Verrucomicrobiia bacterium | reverse complement strand
CACTCTGCAATGCGGAATAGCGGGTGGAAAAGGGACAGGACAACGCTAAATAACGTCGTTCCGTGCCCTCGCCGAGGTGCTTTTCCCAGTTTCATCAGGTTGGTTTCTTTGGATGGTCAAGCGGCCAGCAACTCCTCGCCGCCGCTTATTGCGCCTGCTGGATGCGGAAGAATTGTCGCGACGAAGCGGTGCCCCGGATGATGGGAACTTGCACTTGAACCAAGCCACCGGTGCCAGAGACCCCGGTTTGGAGAGTGCTCCAGGGGCCGGAGAAGAGGTCGGAGGTGCTCAGGATATTGTAGGTGTGGCCCGGCAACGAAGTGAAATGGATCTGCAGGACGCTGCCGGCGCTCGTTACGGAGGTGATGCGCAGGGTGCTGGACGCCGGGATGAGCGCGAAGGCATGCTGTTCCGGCCCGCCGCCGACGGTTCCGTAGCCGACGATCTCTCCGGAGTCATTGATCGCTTTGGCCGATTGCAGGACCCAGCCGGAGTTGGCGGGAAGGAGGGTATTGAGATCGGTGGCGGGGCTGGCACTGTTGTCCCACAGCACCGCGTGGGATGGGCCATTCACAGTCGCGGTGGAATATCCCACGATCCGCCCGGAAGAATTGAGGCCAAGAGCCGCGCCGACGTTCCCGCCGAGCGTGGCGAGAGGGACTGGGGCGCTGCTGCCGTTCGCCCAAAAAATGGGAAGGACCTGAAACGACACCGTGTATTGCGCGGCGGCGCCGACGATTTGGCCGGACTTGTTGATGGCCCAGGCGGTGCTTTGCTCCAGGCCCAGCGTGCCCAGATCGCGTGGGGCGCTGCTGCTATTGTTCCAAAGGGCGGCACGGCGCGACCCCGTCCCGGCAGCGCTCGCGTCCCCCACAATCTGTCCGGAATCGTTGATGGCGAAAGCCTCATCGTAAAGACCACCGAAGCTGCCCAATGGCAGCGCTGGGCTGTTGGCGTTCGGCCAGAACAAAGCCCGCTGCCAATTGGTGGGAGTCGCGGAGTAACCGACGATTTGGCCGGAGTTGTTCACGGACGAGGCCACGGAGGAGCCTCCGAGACTACCCAGGTCGATGGGGCCCCCGTCGTGATTGGCCCAGACTGCGGCGTGGGATACCGTGTTGCCCGCCAGGTAGGCATAGCCCACAATCTGGTTGGAGTTGTTGAGGCCAACCGCCGCCGCATTGTCCCCGTCGAAGCTGCCTTGATCCAGAGATGTGTTGCCACCGTTGGACCAGAAAGCGGCATGATAGAACGTATTGGATGTCGTGTTGGCGTAACCCACGATCTGGCCGGAGTTGTTCACGGCTGACGCCACCGAGGCCGCGCCGTCAAGCGGGCCCAGTTCGACGACCGTGTATTCGACGGTCGCGACGGGCTGGGCCGCCGGAAAGACCCAGAAGCCCCCGGCGAGGGTCAGGTCGCCGCCGCTCATCTGGCCTGCGTCCGACTGGTCGACGCCGCCACTGACGGCAAAAACGCCGCCCGCGCTCGGGCCGCCGGGGCCGATGGTGTGCCACGGGATGTTGAAGGTTTGGGCCGGGAGAGACGGAACGGCTGCAAGGGCACCGAGCAGCACCAGGGGAAGAATTGAGCTTTTCATGAACTTGCCTTAAATGATTGAGTTGGTGTTTCCGCTGCTAATGCCCAATGGTGACGGGTCCATTAAAAGCCTTGAGTGTCATGGGTGTGTTGATCGTGCGTGTTTCGGGAGAAGAACCCGATTTGAAGTTGAGAGTGCCGCCGTAGGCTACGGCGAATACGCCTTCCGCAAGGGTGTTGAAAGGATTCACGAACGTGCCGAGCTCAGTTCCGCTGAAGCGGAAGTCCACCCAGCTGTCCGATCGAGTCAGCCACTCAAACACCATGGCCGCCCCGTCCGACTGAACACTCCGAAGATTGATTTGAGTGGGTAACACCGTTCCATCATTCCAGTGCAAGAACGGAGTCATCTGATTCCAGAGCGTGGCCCCTCCCTTACTAAGGTTCGGCGACCCATCGCTAAAAAGCAGCGGGTTGTTGCCCGCCACAAAATGCCAAACCGCCAGCCCGCTAACTTGCAGATCGTTAGGATATCCAAGATCCTTATCATATGCCCCTCCTCCGTTGGCCGGGGCGCTATTGCGAAACTCAACGATGAAATACTCTCCTACCCCTCGGGCAGGGTCGTAGAGGATGACCGGTGTGTTGGCCGATTGGAACTGCGCCGTAGTCACCGTGGCTAAACCACCGCTGCTCAAAGTGAAGACGCGCGGCTTTACCCATCCCAACCGCATCTTATGCCAGGGATCAAGATGCCAGGTATGTAAATCATCCGCGGTGGATGCGATCGTGCCACTCATCAAAGTAAGGCCTTGAGAGAAATCATTGGCGCCATAGAGGTCGACGGTGCCGAGGCTGTGACTGGCTTCATGGGCAAAGGTCGTGAAGCTGGTCTGGTGGTCCAATGAGGCCACGCGACCCTTGAGCGTCACATTTTGGCCGGCGATTCCTTGACCCGAGCCGGCGGCACCGATCGGACGATTCGCGCCACCGAGGTTGCCATTATTTCCAACGATCATGATGAACAGTTCGTTGTTATCAATAACGTGATCGCCGTTGGCGTCCCATTGTGCGAAGTCGTAACCTGTCTTTGTGGCGATGAGTTGCAGGAGGTAAGCGATTCCAGCTCCAGAATCGATTCCGAAGCGGTCGACGCCTTCGCTCGCGTTGTCGATCGAGTGCTGCGCGGCCAACGTGGTGGCCTCACCGGAGGTGAGCAACACCGGACCAAGGACGCCGGCACGCGTCCACAGGAATCGGCCTCCAGAATTCTCGAGGAAGTATCCGTTGACGCTCGGGAAAGTTAAGAAGTTAAAGAAGAGTTGGTCGTAGTAGGGATTGGGGTGGGCGAGTACCGGAGAAGGGGAGGGAAGCTGCCAAGTAATTAGGAGCAACGGTTTATTACCGATTCCTGCAGGAAGGTTCCCGAACCCGAAGTCTTCGGCGGTCAACGCTACGACCGATTCAGGGAGCGAGGCTATCGCAAGGCAGGCAGCCACCAAACCGAGTTTGAATGGATTTAGCTTTTTCATAGGCGTCGGATGAGTTCTGGATTTACTGCAGCGTCACCAGCACGAGGACCATGCCTTCGCCATCTTTCAGCGCGCTCATGGCCTTGCCGAGAATGGCGCCCTGTGCTTTGCCGTGGTCTGTGACCTTCATGGCGTGCCCCGGGACGGAGGAGGAAGTCAACAGATCGCCGGGTCTGATCGGTCCTCCGGAATTATCCGCCTGCACATAAACCCGCCCGGTGAGCGACACGTTCTTCCCGCCTTCGAGCGATCCTCGTTGCTGCATCTGGATGCCGGGATGGATGCCGTTGGCACCGCTGACGACGCCGGCGACGCGGGTGTCGTAAGGCCGGTCGCTCAGCTTCAAGTGGCCGGGGTTCTGCTCATCAATCACCACCACCGCTCCTTGGGGGATTTCGTTGTCGGCGGCTGAAATCTGAAACGGCTCTGCGAGGTCTGCGCCGCCTTCGATGGTGATAGAACTGCAGTAGAGATGCATGTAGGCATTGTTCGCCGTGTTCCAACACGCGACGGCAGTCACGGCCGGGTTCCGGCTGCCGATTTGCACGTCTGCGCCAACACCGTCGCCGCCGAGGTAGGCTTGCTCGCCGCCCGCACCGTTCACGGTCAACAAGCCGGAGCCGTCGAGCGTCATCAACGTCTTGCCGCCACTCCCCGGACTGTTTTGGTCATCGACATGAACACCACCCAGATACCAGGCGAAGCCGCTGTCGGTGCGTTGATACAGCGTGAAGTTCTGCACACCAATTCCATAGGTGGTGGCGTAGAGATCCAGCATTTGACGGGTCGCCTTTCCGAACGACACGTTGCCGGTAATGGTCACATCCCCCTCGAAATGGCCGGCTTCAAGGCCCGTGCCATAGACTCCAATGCCCAAAGGGCTGGAGCCATAGACGCCGTAGCCAAGGAGGCTGCTGCTGTTGCCGGACACCCCAACGGAGTTGCCTCGCCCATACACGCCCGTGCTATGGGCGGTGTCGGCGACTCCGGCCACGCCCGCGCTATCGGTGTTCAAGGCTTTGCCGATCACGGCGGTACCGAAGGGCGCGCTGTTCTCACCGAATACGCCGGCATGTGTTTCACCGGCGGTGCCAGTAGAGCCGTAAACCCCTTTGTCGCCCCCCACGCCAACCACTCCGATTTGGCCGGTGCTGTCGCCATAGATAGCGGTGCTCGTCCCCGTGTTATTCACCTTGAACAAAGGATTGGACGATGCGGCGGTCCCGTTAAACGGGAGCGTGACACTACCACCACCGCCACTGGAGGAGATTTGGAGAGTATTGCCGCTGGGCGTGATGCTCACATTCGCGCCCGCGCTCAGCGTTACAGCCTCCGTCAGTCCATTCAACGACCGCACGACGGTGCCGTTTGGAATCTTGCCGGCGCCCACCGCGTTGGCAGCGATGCTCGGCGCCGTCACGGCATTTGCCGCCAGGCTGCTGGCGATCACGGAACCCGGCGCTGCGCTTTTGGCGACCTCCGCCGTCTCGGCAAAAATCGCGTAGGGCGTCGGTGTGAGTTCGTGCCGTGGTTTCAGAATTTCAAAAGCGGTCGTGCTGCCCTTCGGGCGTGCCCCGATGTCCAGCCAATAAACGGTTCCGTCGAAGACGTCGCCGAGATCCAGCTTGGTCGTGAACAAGCCGTTGGTGACTGGCACACTGGAGTTGGTGACACCGGGCGTCACGGGGCTGCCACTCGTGCTGGTGGTGTAGAGGTTGAAGCGCAGCTCGTAGAGGCCGGTCGCGGGCGTGCCATTTTCCGTCAGGAACCCCTGATACGTGAAGGCGGTGCCCGGCGGCGCCGCGTGTGCGGCGAAGGTCGCGACGAGAGCGAGCAGGGCGAGCGCCAGCCAGGCTGACGCGAAGAAGGCGAGTCGTGGCTTTTGCATGCAGTGAGTCTTCATAGAGTTTTTTCGGCGATGGGTGTTCATGGCTGCGGTCATTGGGCTCAATCGCTCCCGGTTGCTCCCGGTGAGTCCGATGTCTGCCCACTCTGCAATGCGGAACGGCCGGTGGGAAAAGGGACAGGGACGCCGAAATAATTGTCAAACGGTTGTGTCGAGTCCATCTGAACAGCCCAGCTGGAACCAGGGAGCGCGGAGACGCTGCGAAGTTTATTGTTGGAGAACGGCGACCCGGATTGGGAACGGCGACGCTGGAGGGCCGGCCGCAGGCGGATATGGCGGCCGTGCCCAATCCAGACCCATCTTCACCAATTCCTCACGGATCAAGCGCAAGTCCCAGACGAGCAATTCGCGCGTGCCAGAGTGGGTGACGGCGAGCTGCGTGTCATCCGGCGAGAACGCAAGGGTGAGGACGGGATCGGGGAGGGGCGACTGGAGCGTGGCCAACAGCTCGCCGTTGGCCACGTCCCGCAGTTGAATCGAAGCCTCCCCGTGACGCATGGCCACCCAACCCATGAGGTGCGAGACGGCCAGGATGGGGAGATCGGATCGTTGGACGGGCCGCCCGGGAGTCCACGAATTGGTTTCCCAAACCCGGTAATGGGATCGGCAAGTGATGAGCAGGGAGCCGTCCGTTGGTTCAAATGCCGGGTAAGGCAAATTGTCTCCCGTCCACTCCGGGTCCGCCAGCTCCTTGACCAGCGCACCCGTGTTCGCATCCCAGACTTTGACCGCCGCGCCCTGCTCGCCCGCGGTGGTCAGCCGACGACCATCGGGGCTGATCGAGAGGGAGCGGAAATAACTTGGGTCACCACACGACCCGGTGCAGGCGAGTTCATGCATTGACTCGGCATCGAAGCTGCACGCCTGCTCGCCGTGAAATGCAGCGAAGACCTGGCCGTTCTCCGAAAGGCCGGCTTCCTGCCAAGCTCCGGCCGCTCCGGCCGCTACCGGCGGACCGATGGCGAGCTCATTCGACCCGTCGCGCAGGCGCATCGGCCACCGGAACAGTCCGCGCCGGCTGCTGACCAACAATCCTCGCCCGCTCTTCTGGAAGCAGGCGCCTGCCACCGGCCCCGTGGGCAAGTTCACGAGCCAGTCCCCCGTGCGCGCGTCGAAGAGCTTCACCCCTTCGTCCATGCCCAAGACGAGCCATCGTCCATCCGAACTAAACGCCAGGAATCTGGAGGCCACGAGCCTGTGGTCCGCGCCTGCCTCGTTCGCCTTCCAACAGCGTGCCTCGCGCCCCGAGGCGAAGGACAGCAGTTCCAGCCACCGGCCCAAGTCATAGCGGGAATGGCCGTAGAGGCCATCGCCCGGCGCGAACGATTCCAATTGGCCGGGCGCGTCATGCCAGAGGAGATGCTCGCCGGTGCGCGTATGCCATAGATGGGTGCCGTCCCAGCCAGACGAAATCAACACCTCACCATCGTGGCTGAAGACCACATTGCCGGGCTCGCCCTGATGGCCCTTGAGCGTCTGGAGCAACCGCCCGGTACGGGTGTCCCAGACGTAAATCGTGCCGTCCTTGCTCGCCGCGGCCAGGGAGGAGTCGCGCGGGTGCCACGCCACTTCACCGAAACCCCAGGCCGTCTCGCCCAGGCCAGCCGTGTTCTTCAGCAGACGGAGCGTCGCTCCGGAATGGGGATCGAGAATCGCCACCCGCGTGTCGCCGAAAGAGGAAATCGCCAGCTGCCCGCCGGATGGATCGTAACGCACGCACATCGCGGCAAACGGCGTGGCGAACGACGCCGTTTTTGTTCCTGTGGCCAGCTCGTAAATCGACACTTCGGCGCGGTCCGCGGCCACCGCCACGGCTAGGTCATCCGGCCGGAAATCGACGGTTTCATAGCGGGTCCCGCCGGGAGCGGTCAGCACGACCGCGCCTTGCTCCAAATCCCAGACACGCAACTGCTGGTCCTGGCAGAGCACCGGCAGAAATCTGCCGTCATGGCTGAACGGGCTGATTTTCCGAACGGTGCCGGCGGGACTCGGCAGCCGCACTATTTCCTGGTCATCGCTCACGCGTTGGATGCGGATGTCGCCGAGGTTGGTTGCAGCCACCGCATAGCGTTGCAGCGCGCGGTCGAACACGCCCAGCTTCGCCTCAAAGCGGCGCCTGACTTTAAGATCGGAAAGCGCCAGGCAGGCGATGGCTTCGTCGCGCAACTCGGGGGCCGAGCGGATCGCCGCCGCTTTGGCGAGCAGGTCCAGGCTATCGAAGCGTCGGCCGCGCTGGTTGCTGAGCCGCGTGGCGCGAGCCTGGGCCACATAAGAATGCCAACGCTGGTCGGTGACGGCTTGCTGCCTCTCCAACGCCTCCCGTTCCGTGCCCTGGGCCCGTTTGCTTTCGCGCGCGTTGCGAGCGGTCCATATTGGAGCCCCGAGGACGACTGCCAGGATCAGGATCGCCGAGGCCAGGACCAGGCTCACGATGATGGGATGGCGCCGGCACCACCGCCGGAGCCGTTCCGCCCGGCTGACGGGCTGCGCCTGGCCCGCACCGCCCAGGAACGGCCCGACGGCGTTATTCGCGCGCAGCAACGCTTCGAGGCGCTGGAGCAGGGCCGTGTCCCCGCCGCACGCGGCCGCGAGGTAGGCGGCACGCTGAGTCGCATCGGCTATCTCAACGGCTTCGTTGAAAATATCGCGTAAGGTTCGATTGCTGATGCCCATGTGATGGGACGCCGTGATGAGGGCGGACAGTCAGGCCCTCCCTTCCTCATGCGAGAAACGGGGCCGAAAGGGGACAGCCCGAGCTGGAAAATTCCGAGCGTTAGGATCCGGGCGGACTGCGGAGTTCCTGGAACAGCCAGGCCCGAGCGAAGGTCCAGTAGCGTTTGGCAGTTCGATCGGTCACCCCCAGCGCTTGGCCCACCTCTTCATTGGTCAGGCCGGCGAAAAAGCGCAGCTTCACCACTTGCGCCGTCTCGGGATCTTCGCGCTCCAGCTTTTCCAAAGCCTCGTTGAGGCGGAGGAATTCCGCTCCCTCGGCCAGGATGGCGATGTCCACGTTCTCGAAATTGACGCGCTCGAAGTCGACGCCGCGCTTCATGGCGTTCTTGCTGCGCGCGTGGTCAATCAGGATGCGACGCATGGCCTCGGCGGCGGCTGCAAAGAAGTGCCCGCGACTGTCCCACTGCTGCGCTTGTTCCCCAGCCAGCCGCAACCATGCCTCGTGCACGAGGGCCGTGGGTTGCAAGGTATGGCCGGGAGCTTCCCGCGCCATCCGCTGCGTCGCCAGCCGCCTCAGCTCCTGATAAACCAGCGGGAGCAATTCATTGGCGGCCTTGGCGTCGCCTTGCTCGATGGAGTTGAGGATGCGCGTGACTTCGCTCATAGCCATTTGAAGGGCCGTCCGTTCAGGATGACGGAGGCAAGCGCGTTGCACCAGGAGAAACCGACCGGCCTCACCGGGCCACACGGCTATTTCATCTAGACCGCCGATAGTTGTCCTTGCGTAGGCTAATCGTCCTTTTTTACTTCCCCACACTAGCTTTTAACTCCTGGCGTAATTTTTTAAGTGTGGGCGTTATTTTCTACTGCCCCACGCTATTTTCACCTTCCCCAACTCTATTTTTTACTTCCCCACACTAAGTTCCGCTTCCCCACACTATTTCCGGATGCCCGGACGCTATTTCCCTGTTCTGGGCGTTAAGAATTGCAGGCTTCGGCTTCCGGGCTGCTCTCCGGTGGTAAAATTGACAGGACCAGCCAACGTTCTTCTGAAAATCGCAGCGCACCATCCCAAGCTCGTCCTCGAGGTGGCTTGGAATTGACGGAGATGGACCGATGGCGGGATTGTTCCAGGTGCTCTGGGGAGAAGCGGGCGGCAAATTCAAGCCGGCGAGCGTCTTGAATGGCACGGACCATAAGCCGCTCATCATCCCGATCGAGGACGAGAAGGAGCTAATCGAGAAGATCTGCACTCGGCCGATGGCGGTCGATTGGAACGGGGCGGCAAGTTGGATCTGGTCGTAGGCAATTTCGCCGGGAGTTTCTATCTGTCTCTCGGCCAAGGCGGCGGCAAATTCGCGCCGAAACCCGAACCGCTGATGGCGGGCTCCGCGCGGCTGAAGATCGAGGGCCATCACAGCGACCCCTTTACGCCCCGGCAATCCAACGTTCGTTGACGGGCGGCAGCATTATGTCGAGCAGTATGGCGTGAGGATCGAACTCCCGGACACGGTCTAAGCCGATGCGTCCGTCGTTGCAGGTTTCGACCGCGTAGGCCTCGTTTTCCAGGCGCGTGCGGTAGATATGGGCAATGATGGGGTCAATCCAGATTGGGCCTCCTCCCGAGGGCGTTAATCGTAATCCTAATCCTAATCCCTTCTCACCCCTCACCCCGGCCTTCTCCCCGTTGAGGGGAGAGGGAGTCTACGGCGTAGTTCGTGCAGATCCTTCCATGGCAACAGCAGGGCGCCCAGGATCGCGTCGTCCACTTTCAGACCGCTGTTCTCCACGCTGACCTGATGCGGCAGGAGCAGAGATTGATCGCGGAGCCGAATTTGGAAGGTCGCCAGCGGCGGGTATGGATCGCGCAAGGCGACCGCCACGACTTCCTTTTCGATTTCGAATGTGCGCATGCCAAACAGAATGGAACTAAGGCTCACCCGGCCGCTTTCCAGGCCGCGAAAATCGCCGTCGACAAAGTCGCCTTTGGCCAAAAGAACGCCGGTGCGTCCGGGGCCGATGCGGCTGGCCAGGGCGGGCGAGAGGGGCTGGCAGATAATTCGGGCCACGTTGACGGCGCTGACGGGATGCTGTTGGAGTAGTCCGCGGCCGCGCAAGGCGGTGGCCGTAGCGTGTTCCACCTGGCCGGCGATAAACGAACCATTGCGCAAGAGGACGCCCGGAGGCGTTTTGTCGTGCGCATCCAATGAGCCTCGGCCTGGGACGGCTGGGCGCGAAGGAGACAGATGCGTCGAGGGCACGTTGGTGCGGGCAATGGAACCGCTGCTCCAATGCAGCTTGGCGACCGCGCTGCCACCCGTGCTCCGGGTTTCCAGGCGAACCTCATATTGTTCTCCTGCCACCAGCGGGATGCTCTCCTTGCTTTCGGAGAGCCACGCTTGTTCCGGACGGTCCACGAGCAGGCGATTGTCGATCCAGAAGCGCACCGGCTCGTCGGTTGTCGCATAGAACGTGTATTCTTCTGTGTAATCGACCCGCATGCGCCCAGTCCAGCGCACACTGAAATTAGTGCGCGAGATGCCCGGAGCCGGATCGCGGTCCGACCAGTCAAAATCTATCGTCGGATCCACCCGGGTGAAGGAGGAACGGCTGCGCAGTTCGGCATCCAGATAATACGTGGCTAGCAGACCGAACGGTGTGTTGACTTGCGCCGGGTGTTCCACATCCAAGCCGGTCGGAAACAACCGCTGCCGCGGGATCACCGACTTCGCCAGGTCCGGTCCGCTCCACAGCAGATGAACGCCGGCCGGGCCGCCTCCATCGGCGTAGATCACACGGATGGCGTAACGTCGCCCCGACTCGAGCGTCACCGGCAGGCTGGGGGTCTCAGAGAAGGCGCGCGGCCCGGCCGCCGAGAGCAGCAGTCGATTGGTCAGATACAGCTGCGTCCGATCATCGGCCGCGACATAAAATGTAAACGAACCGGTAGCGGGGGCTTCCACCTCGCCGCTCCAGACCACGCTGAACAAGTCCCGCGGCAAGCCGGGCGCGGGTTCGTTCTGGTTCCAATCGAAGTCGACGGTCTCGTCGAGCCGCACGAAGGCGGTTCCGATCAGATTGGTGTTGGCAAAATAGTAGCCCAACAGTCCGAGTCCGGAGCCGCGCGCCGCGTGCGCCGAGGCGAGGTCCTCGTCGTCAAACCAGGCGGCCAGAAGATTGGTCAGCGACACCACCTCTGGGGTGGGATTGGTGGAAACGAGCAGCAACGCGCCATTGGTGGCGAGGAGCATCCCACTCAGGGAGCGCTGGTCGAGGGTCTGGATGCGCCCGGCTTGGCCAGCCACCGTGGCGAGTAACATGAAACAGAGCAACAAGCGCCATTGGCATCCTTGCCTGTGCCCCAGGAGCGCGGCCTTTAGGCCGCTTCGCCGCCTGGCTTGGCTCGGGCGTTGGGGAGTTTCATACGCGTTTGACGCGAGGTCGCTTAAACGGCCTGAAGGCCGCGCACCCGACCGCGACGGCCCGCGGTCCAAAATCCGCTCCGCACTCCGCCCTCCGCCCTCCGCACTCGAACGGCTCACGCGTGGGCGATTTCCTCGTTGGTGGCCACGTTATAGATTTTGAATTGTTCGGCATGCATAGCCGGATCGGAGCGGTAAAGCAATTTGCCGAAGTAACGCTTTTCGATTTCGGTGAGGATTTTTTCGTCTTCGGTGCGGAGTCGTTGCAGCACGGTGGGGTGAACGACGATGCGCAGCTGATAATCGGAATCGTCGCGGGGCCGTTTCTTGAGGATTTCGTTGAGTTTGCGCTGGATCTCCACGCTCATGGTGAGGGCGCTCTTCACTTTGCCGCGTCCTTTGCAGTAGTGGCAGTCGTCGTAAACGGCGGAGCGGACACTTTCGGTGTGACGCTGGCGGGTCATTTCCATCAAGCCCAGCTGGGAGATGGGCAGGATGTGAGTTTTAGCGCGATCGCGGCGCAGGCCTTCCTTCATCTTCTGGTAGACCTGCCGTTGGTCGCGGGGATGTTTCATGTCGATGAAATCGAGCACGATCAGGCCCCCCATGTTGCGCAGGCGCAGTTGGCGGCAGATTTCCTCCGCGGCTTCGAGGTTGACCTTAAGGATGGTGGATTCCTGGTCCTTGCCGCTTTTGTGGCGGCCGGTATTGACGTCGATGGCCACGAGGGCTTCGGTTTCGTCGACGACGATGTAGCCGCCGCTTTTGAGGGCGACCTGGCGGCTGAAGGTGGATTCCAGCTGCCGGGTGATGCCAAAGCGGTCAAAGATGGGTTGATGATCGGTGTAGAGTTTGACTTTGTCGGCTGAGCGCCGGCTGATTTTGGAGATCATGGCCCGCATGCGTTCATGGGCAGGTGCGCTGTCCACCACGATGCGCTCGACGTCTTCGGTGAGGAAATCGCGCACGGTGCGTTCGATCAGGTCCGGTTCCTGGAACGCGCAGGTGGCGCTGGGTTGTTTTTTGATTTTCTCCTGGATGCCATTCCATTCTTCGAGGAGCAGGGCGAGGTCGCGGACGAAGTAACGGGCCTGTTGGCCTTCGCCGACGGTGCGCAGGATCACGCCCATGCCTTCGGGGATGGTGAGGTTGCGCAGGATTTTCTTGAGCCGCTGGCGTTCCTCGTGGTTTTCGATTTTGCGGGAGATGCCGCTTTGGTCGGAGTTGGGGAGCAGGACGAGGTAACGGCCGGGCAGGACGAGGTTGGTGGTAACGCGCGGGCCTTTGGTGCCGATGGGGCCTTTGGTGACCTGGACGATGATGTCGTTGCCGGGCGGGTAAAGGCGGGGGATATCTTTCTGGGTGATTTTGGGCTTATCGCGGCGGCGGGCGCCTTCGCGTTCGACGACTTCCACGCCGCTATCGAAGTTGCTGGGGACAATGTCCCAGTAATGGAGGAAGGCGTTCTTTTCGAAACCGATATCGACGAAGGCGGCTTTTAAACCGTCTTCGAGGTTGCGGACTTTGCCTTTAAAGATGCTGCCGACGAGGCGTTCTTCGGAGGTGCGTTCGATGGTGAACTCTTCGAGGCGCCCTTCTTCGGAGACGGCGACGCGGGTTTCGAGGGCTTCGGCGTTGATCAACACTTCTTTGTGCGATTTTTTGACCGGGCGAATGAGTTTCTGAACCTTTTTGATGACCTTGGCCGCGGTCATCTTGATGGCGTCGATCAAGGTCTTGGGTTTTTCCTCGACGTGCACGGGGGTGTAGACTTCCTCGGTGACCTGGGCGGGCGTCTCGAGATGCGGTTCGCGAAAGGCACCGCGGGTGCGGACTTCGGTATCGCCGGCGGACGGCTCGGGAGCGCCTTCGGGAGGCAGGCCGGCGGCAACGTTTTGAGATCGTTCGATTTCTCTTTCGTGCCGATTTTTCTCAAAGAGCGTTTCGCCGGAGGTGGCGGCGGGTTCTTCACTGACTGCCTGGGCGCGGGCTTCCTGGGCGGCGCGCTCCAGGTGTTTGCCGGGTTTGGGCCCGGCACCGCTGGAAGGGCGGAAGCGCATGCCGCCACGTCGGCGGCGCCCGAAATGTTTGGGGTCGCTCATAGCTAGGATCTTCGATGGATGTATACGTTTTGCAGAATACCCGCGGCGATCAACGAGCAGAGCACTGAAGATCCGCCATAACTGAGCAGCGGCAGTGGCACGCCCGTGACGGGCATCATGCGAATGTTCATGCCGATATTGATGAAAACATGGCTGAAGAGCATGGCGACCACGCCCACCGCCAGCAATTTACCCAGGCGATCGCGAGCCTGGCCGGCCACACGCAGGCCGGTGACTAACACCACGGAGTAAAGCGCCACGACAAGTGCGCTCCCCATGAATCCTTTCTCCTCGGCAATTACGGAGAAAATGAAATCGTTATGCGCCACGGCGCGAGGCAGGTAGCCCAGCGCATTTTGTGTCCCGCGCCGCCAGCCTTTGCCGGCCCAGCCGCCGGAGCCTACCGAGATCAATGCTTGATCCACGTTGTAGGAATAATCGCGCTGCAACCGCCGCGCCTCCGCCCGTTGCGGCGGCGTCGCCTCACGCGGCACGCCATCCAGCCCGAAATACACCAGCAACCGGCGCTTCTGATAATCCTCCAGTTTCATCTGCCACTGCGGCGGGGCGAAGAGGACGTCCACCAGGATGAGCCCCACCACGAGGCCTGAGGCCCCCAGCAGCGTATTGATGTAACGCGGCGGAACCCCAGCCACATAAAGCATGGTCAAGCTCACCGGCAACAGGATCAGCGCTGACCCCAGGTCCGGTTCCTTCATCACCAGCAAAAACGGCAGCACGACCATCCCCAGCGCCTGCCAAAACAGCCGAACGGACCGCAGTTCATCCGGCGGGCGGCTCAGAAAGTTGCCCATGCCCAGGATGAAGGCCAGCTTGACGAACTCCGAAGGCTGCAGCTGGAACGGGCCCAGATCAAGCCAGCGGCGCGCGCCGAAACGGTCGGCGCCGATGCCCGGGATCAGCACCACGATCAACAATAGAATCACCCCCCAATACCCCACCAGCGACCAGCGGGCCAGGATCCGGTAGTCAATCATGCCAATGCCCGCCATCGCGCCTAATCCCACCGTATACCAGATCATCTGGCGCACCCAAGGCTGGTTGTACCACGGGATCAGAGCCGCCGATTCGTTGGCCATGGTGGCGCTGTAAACAAAAAATATCCCCACCACCATCAGCCCGAACAAGGCCCATAACATCAGCCAATCGATGCGCGACTGGCGTTCGTTGACGGAGAGTGGATGCATGCGTGGCTTGGTCTGGTCAGTTGTTGGCGACCACGCGCGGGCGCGGTTCATCCGCAAGTTTTTGAATGGCCCGATAGATCTTGCCGGCCGCCGGCGCGCAGGTTCCGCCGCCGGAAGATCCTTCCTCGACCATCACCACCACCACCCAACGCGGGCTTTCAAAGGGGGCGCAACTGGCGAACCAGGTCGTGTGCCCGACCACTTTGCCCTGTGAATCGGTGACTTGAGCCGTGCCGGTTTTGCCGCCGATGCGTAAGCCGGGCACCATGGCCATTTTGCCGGTGCCGCCTTCCTCCACGTCGGAGAGCATCGCGCTGCGCGTGATTTCCAGGCTGCGGGCGCTGACATCGAGGTTGTCGCGGGGCGGCTTGGGCGGGAACTCGATGGGCGGAGTGTCGCTGGCCGGATCGGCCGGCTCGATGCGCTGCACCAAACGTGGCCAGAGCACTTTGCCGCCGTTGGCGATGGCGGAGACCATCACGGCCATCTGCAACGGGGTGACGTCCATGCGTCCCTGCCCGATGCAGATGTAGGCGGTGTCGGGAGGGATCCAACCGTGGCGCACATCGGCCATGGTGGGGAAATGGCCGGCCGTCTCCTGGCTGCTTAACAAGCCGGTGCGTTCGCCCAGGTGCAACCGCTGGCCGATGCGCAGAATGGATTCGATGCCCGCTCTTAGTCCGTTGCTGATGAAGTAAGTGTTGCTCGACTTGACAAAAGCTTCCTTGAAGTCGTAGGTCCCGGGCTTGGCCAGATCGTCGATCGGCCGGTTGCGGCCCGGGACGCGGATCTCGCCATTGCTGACGATCTTCGCAGCGGGATCCAAGCCCCTCTCCAGGCAGGCCAGGCCGGTCACCATCTTGAAGATCGATCCGGGCGCATAGTTCTCCTGCATGGCCCGGTTCACCTGCGGCCGCTGGGTCTCGTCGTTGAGCCGGCGCCATTCGTCCGGGTTAATTTTGGGGATCCAGGCATTGGGATTGCCGGCCGGGGCGGAGGCGATGGCCAGGACATCGCCGGTGTTCGGGTCCATCACCACCACCGCGCCGCGGGCATTGGGCATGGACGATTCCAGGGCGGCTTCGGCGGCGGCCTGGATCCGGGCGTCGATGGTCAGGATGACGTTCTTGCCCGGTTCAGCCTGGACCCAGATATTCTCGGACTGTCGATAGCCGAGGCTGTTGACGAGGACGGATTTCACGCCGGCGCGTCCGCGCAATTCGGCGTCGAAATCGCCCTCGATGCCGACGCGGCCGCGGTAATCGGACAAACGGAAATTGAAATCGGCGACTTCCCCTTCCATGGAACGATTGTCGGGCACGAGGAATCCGAGCACATGAGAGCAGAGGGAGCCGCCAGGGTAATAGCGGGTGGGATGCACCTCGAGGTCGACGCCGGGAGGATTGGCGGAGCTTTCCAGGAAACGGGCGACCTGTTGTTCGCTGAGATTTTCCAGGAGGCGCATGGGCAGGGCCAACTGGTTGGTGTAATGGGTCATGAAATCGCTGTAGCCCTTCTGGATGGGCAACTGGAGCACGCGCGCCACTTCGGCCACGCTGTTACTAAAGACACGATAACGGGCGGCGGCCTCCAGCGCGCGACGTTGGGCCAAGGTTACTTTGGTGCCGCGCGGCGGGCGCACGCGGGCCCATTCCTTTTTGAAGCCGTCGCGCAGTTCGTCCAGATAGATCGTAACGTTGTAGCTCGGTTGATTCTCGGCCAGGGCCGTTGCGTTGCGATCGAGGATCTTGCCGCGAATGGCCGGGATGCGCACCGTGCGGAAGGACTGCGCCTTTTGGTTTTCGGAGTAATGACGGTAGGAGATGATTTGGACCCACCAGAGGCCGGCCAGCACGGCCAGGGTCAGCACGCGCAAGTGCGGGTCGTTCCGTTTCAGTTGATCAAAAACTATCATCGGCCACGTTTGATTTCGCGGTCGGCACGGAAACTATTCCCGCCCAGCGGCCGGTAGTTGAGGGTGTCCCCGATCCAGTCGAAGAACCGGAACCAGAGCGGAGTGACGCTGCCGCCCACCAGGCTGAGCACGATCCATTGCCAGAGGGAAAACCAGCTTAGCAGTGGTTGGGCGTTGGTGTTGATGATCATCAACAGGGTCAAGAGCGAGGCAGCCGCGGTGCCGGCGGTGCCCAGCACGAATTGCGCGAAGGGTTGATCGCGCAGGATAAATTCGCGGCTGCGGTGGATCAGCAGCCCCACCAGGAACAAAGGGAGCATAGACATCCCGAGCGGATTGGAAGACAGGGAATCGGCCCAAAGTCCGCCGCAAACCGCCAGCAAAGTCAGGGTCACGATGCTGCTGCCGAGGCCGGCGAAAACGATGAGGCCGGGGAGCAGATCGATTTGGACGCCGACCCACTGGCGCAGTTCGTTGAAGGTGGCTTGAAAGAACACCGCAAGGTACGCGGCGATCAGGATGGCGATGGTATTGAACCAGTTCATGGATTGAGCACGAAAACCATCTCCAGCTGGCTCATTTTCACGGCCAGCCGGACCATGGCTTCCTTGTAGAGGCCGTAACCCACGCTGCGGGGGATTTCCGCGATGTGTCCGACCACAATTCCCTTCGTGAAAACGCCGCCCAGACCGCTGGTGATCACCACCTGGCCGGCGGACAGCTTAGCGTTGCGCGACAGATAACTCAGTTCGACCAGGGCGCTATCCAGCGGGCTGGACGAGGACGCATCAATCACGCCATGCTCGCGGTTGCGCTCGTCGCCCACCAGCACAGACACCCGGCAATCGGGGTCACCGACCAGCACCACCCGGGCATGAGTGTAACCGACTTCCGCCACGCGCCCGACCAAGCCCTCGGCCGTGACCACGGCAGAATTGGTGCGCACGCCGTCGCGGGAGCCGCGGTCGATGGTGATGCCTTTCCACCAATTGGCCGGATCGCGCGAGCTGACTCGGGCGGCCAGGGGTTTCCAGGGGAACTGGCGGGTGATGGCGAAGTAGTCGCGGAGCCGGGCGTTCTCGCGGATGGCTTCCTGGGCCTGCATCAGGCGCACGCGGGTTTCCTGCTTTTCGCGCTCCAAGGTGTCGATTTGGCGGATGAGTTCGCCGCGGGGTACCAAGGCATAGGAAGTGCGCACCACCAGGTCCTGGGTGGACCCGGCAGCGCCGTAGAGGGGCAGAAAGAGGCTGCTGATGGCCAGTTTGAGGTTGGCGGCAGCCTGGCTCGGAAGTTTCAGCACGCAGAACGTGAGAAGCATCACCACGCCCAATGCAATGTAATGCGGCCGTTTTAACATCAGTTCACCCAAACAAGACCGAGCGGGCGGCGGAACCGCTTCCGTTCGATCGGGCGAACGCTAGGCGCGGGAGTTGGAAGTAACCCGTTTGAGAAATTGGAGCTCCTGCAGCACCCGGCCGGTGCCCTCCGCCACTGCGCTCAACGGATCGTCGGCGATATGAACCGGCAAACCGGTCTCTTCGGCCACCAGCCGATCGATGCCGCGCAACAGCGCGCCACCGCCAGCCATCACGATCCCGCGATCCACCAGATCGGCGGACAGTTCGGGGGGACAACGTTCCAGGGTAATGCGAATGGACTCCAAAATACTCGAAAGTGGTTCCTGCAAGGCTTCGCGAATTTCCTCCGACCGGATGGTCAAGGTTTTTGGCAATCCGGCGGACAAATCGCGACCCTTCACTTCCATTGTTAACTCCTGCTCCAACGGGAAGGCCGATCCAATCCGGATCTTGATCTCCTCCGCGGTGCGTTCGCCTATCATCAAGTTGTAGGCCCGTTTCATGTGCGCGACGATCGTCTCATCGAATTCGTCTCCGCCCACCCTCAGGCTGCGGCTGAAGACGATGCCGGCCAGCGAGATGATTGCGATTTCGCAAGTCCCGCCGCCGATGTCCACGATCATGTTGCCGGCCGGCTCATGCACCGGCAGGCCAACTCCGATGGCCGAGGCCATCGGTTGTTCGATGAGATAGACTTCCCGCGCGCCCGCATGGGTGGCGGAGTCTTTGACAGCCCGTTTTTCGACTTCTGTGATGCCAGAGGGAACAGCCACCACCACCCGGGGTGCGATCAGTTTCCGGTGGTGCACCTTTTGGATGAAATGTCGGAGCATCGCCTCGGTGATCTCAAAATCGGCGATGACCCCGTCTTTCATGGGCCGAATGGCCACGATGTTTCCCGGTGTGCGGCCCAGCATCCGCTTGGCTTCCTCGCCCACCGCCAGGACATTGGTGGTCCCGGCCTGGATGGCAACAACAGAAGGTTCACGCAAAACGATTCCCTGATCACGTACGTACACAAGTGAGTTGGCCGTGCCCAGGTCTATTCCAATGTCGTTGGAAAACAGGCTTTTAACTTGCGCAAACATGAATTGTGCCTAACACGGCGCCCACGTTAGGCGGCGTGCCCAACGCAGGTCAAGCGTGATCGGGCTGTCGGACACCGCGGGTCGAACCAGTCGAACCTGTCGGACCTTCTTTTCCCCCTTGCACTTAGCCGGTAGGCTTTTCAATCTTGCCCCATGTTCACCCGTCTCGCTTGCTGGCTCTTGGTCGCCTCGATCCCCGGCACCTTTTCCACGGTCGCCGCGCCCCTCAAAGTTCTGATCATCGACGGCCAGAACAATCACGATTGGAAAGCCACCACCCCGGTCCTGCGCCAGATCCTCGAAGATACCGCCGTTTTTAGCGTGGAAGTGGCCACCTCTCCCCCTGCCAACGGCGATATGAAGTCCTTCCGCCCCAACTTCTCGGCCTACCGGGTCATTGTCTCCAACTACAATGGCGTTCCCTGGTCCGATGAAACCAAACGCGCCTTCCTGGAATATGTCCGCGGCGGCGGCGGGTTCGTTTCCGTTCACGCCGCCGACAACGCCTTCCCCGAATGGAAGGAATACAATGAGATGATCGGTTTGGGCGGTTGGGGCGACCGCAATGAAACCTCCGGACCCTATCTGCGTCTGCGTGATGGCGTCTGGGTCCAGGATATTTCCAAGGGCCGCGGCGGCAGCCACGGGGATCAGCACCCGTTCGTCCTCGATACCCGCGAGCCAACCCATCCCATCATGGCGGGGTTGCCAGCCCAATGGATGCATGCCAAGGACGAACTCTATGATCGGTTGCGCGGGCCCGGCGGCCCGGATCTGACGGTGCTGGCCAGCGCTTTTTCCAGCAAGGAAACCCACGGCAGCGGAGAACATGAACCTTTGCTCATGTGCCGTACCTACGGACAAGGGCGTGTGTTCCACACCGCCTTGGGCCATGGCCTCGAGGCGATCCGTTGCCTCGGGTTCGCCACCACGTTTCAGCGAGGCACCGAATGGGCCGCGACCGGCAAAGTCACTCAGAAAGCTCCTCCGCTGTTCCCAACCGCCGACAAGGTCAGCAGCAGAACACCATAAGGGAAAAGCGGAAAGCGGAAAGCGAAAAGCGGAAAGCGGAAAATGGAAGGCGAAGGGGAAAAGCGAAAGCGGAACGGGCACGGCTGAAAATGAAACGGAACTCAACCCGAAAAGACACCATGAAGACCAATCGACGACGTTTTCTGCGGAGTGCGATGCTGGGCGCTGGGGCGGTTGGCACGTTGGCGTCGCTGCCGGTTCGGCCCGCCTTGGCGGCAGACCGCGGGCAAGCCGCGGCCGCTTCACTTGCTCCGGGCCCCAAGGCTCGGGGGCCCAGCTTCGTCACCGCACCGCCCAAGATGCGGCTGGGAACAGTGACTTACAATCTGGCGCAGGATTGGGACATCGAGATGTTGATCAAGAACTGCGAGGAGGCCCAATTTGAGGGCGTCGAACTCCGCACCAGTCATGCGCACAAGGTCGAGGTGACTCTCAACCAGAGTGAGCGAGCCAAAGTGCGCCAGCGTTTTGAAGATTCGAAAGTTGAACTGATGGGGTTGGGCAGCGCCTTTGATTATCACACGCCGGACCAAGCCAAACTGCGTCACGATATCGAAGCCACCAAGGAGTACATCAAGCTGGCGCATGATGTCGGCGCGCCGGGCGTCAAGGTGCGCCCGAACGGGTTGCTCAAGGAAGTGCCGCCGGAAAAAACGCTGAAGCAAATCGGGAAAGCCTTGCGGGAACTCGGCGAGTTCGGAGACGGTTTTGGCGTCGCCATCCGTCTGGAAGTGCATGGGGCGGGCACCTCATTGCTGCCCAACATCAAAGCCATCATGGACGCCGCCGCCCATCAGAATGTCGGCGTCTGCTGGAACTCCAACCAAACGGACCTGGACGGAGCCGGTTTCGACAAGAATTTCGATTTGGTGAAGGACAAGATTCTCACCGTGCATCTGCGGGATCTTTTTCTGGAGGAATATCCGTTTCGGCGGCTTTTCGCGCGCTTGAACGAGATTCAGTTTGGAGGATTTTGCCTGGCGGAGATCCCAGCGAGCCCGGACCCGGTGCGCGTGATGAAATATTTCCGGGCGCTCTGGTTGGCTTATCAGGGGCTGCTGTAGGCGGTTCAGGGTTCGGGGTTCAGGGTTCAGGGTTTAGGGTTCAGGGTTCAGGGTTCAGGGTTCACGGTTCACGGTTCAGGGTTCAGGGTTCGGGGTTCGGGGTTCACGGTTCGGGGTTCAGGGTTCGGGGTTCAGGGTTCAGGGTTCCTGATACCTTCCGTTTATCTGGCTGTGTCCTTACTGGCCAATGCCGCTCTTCCTCGCATCGCTTGAGAGAAGAATCTCAGGAGACGGTATAACCGGAAACCCATGACCCCGAACCCCAAACCTTGAACCCCGAACCGTAAACCTTGAACCCCGAACCCCGAACCGTGAACCGTGAACCGTGAACCGTGAACCGTGAACCTCACGGCATGGTGGTCATGCCGCGGGCGATGGCGTATTTGGTGAGGCCCGCGACGGTGTGGATGTCGAGCTTGCGCATGATGCGCTCGCGGTGAGTTTCGATCGTGCGCACGCCGATGCCGAGGCGGTCGGCGATCTGTTTATTGAGCAGACCTTCGGCGATCAGGGACAAGACTTCGCGCTCGCGGTCGGTCAGGGGCGGGGGCAGGGGGGCCTGAGCCTTGCGATCGCCATCGGCCATTTCTTCGACCAGGATCTTGGAAACGGACGGGCTGAAGTGAACTTCACCGGAGTGGACGGCTTTAATTGCGGCCACCAGTTCGGCCGGGGCGCTGTCCTTGAGGAGATAACCACGGGCGCCGCAGCGGACGACCTGGTTGATGTACTCCTTGCTGTTGTGCATGGTCAGCACCAGGATCTTGGCCTTGGGCACCTGGCGACGGAGGCTGACCATGGCTTCGAGTCCGTTGACGTGAGGCATGTTGATATCGAGCAACACCACGTCCGGCAAAGTGAGTTTGGCTTTGCGGAGGGCTTCTTGGCCGTTGGCGGCATCGCCGACGACCTCGAATTCGGGTTGGGCGCAGAGATGAGAGCGAATGCCGTCCAGGACGATGGGGTGATCATCGACCAGCAACAGTTTTATCTTTTTCGGTTTATCCTTTTTCACCTATTTTGATTTGGAGTTTTCCACAGATTTCAGGGGTACCTCAACCAGAATCTCCGTGCCGGTTCCCGGCGTGGAATTGAGTTGATAATTGCCGCCGATGAAAGCGGCGCGTTCTTTCATATCCACCAGGCCCATGCCGGGCTGTTTGTTTTTCTTGCGGCGCGGCGCCAGCGGATCGAAGCCGCGCCCGTTATCGCGGATGCGAGCCCGCAGTTGGGAGGACGCCCGGGTCAGTTCGATGGTGACATGGCTGGCGCGGGAATGTTTTTCGATGTTGCCGAGGGCTTCCTGGATGATGCGGTAAAGATGCAATTCGAGTTCGGCGGCCAGGCCTTGGGGAAGATTATTCAGGCCGAGATCCACGGAGATGCCGGTGCGTTCGCTGAACTCGCTGCAGAGGCTGCGCAAGGCCGGGGCCAGGCCCAGATCATCCAGTTCACTGGGGCGCAGATTGCGCGAGATCCGGCGCACTTCCTGGATGGCCTTCTCCAGATGCGCCTCTGCCTTGAGGGCGTCCCGCCAGGAGGCTTCATCCTTGTCCGCCAGCTTTTCCTCGACGACCTGGACCCGGAATTTCACGGCGGAAAGGATTTGGATGACGCTGTCGTGGAGGTCGGCGGCGACGCGGCGGCGTTCGGCTTCCTGGGCTTCGCGGATGGCGCGAGGCAATCCGCGCAATGCTTCCTCGGCTTCCTTGCGTCGGGTGATATCGCGCGAGACGACGATGGCGCGCTGCGGCTCTTCCTGGTCGAGGATCCAGTTGGCTACGGATTCGAAGAGGCGTTCGACGCCATTTTTTCGGCGGATCCGGACCTCCGCGGAGCGGGCTTCGCGGGTCTGGCGGGCTTGCTCCCAGCCGGTGCGGAGGGTGTCATGATCCTCGGGGTGAACGAGATCAAGCCAGGCCGTGCCGACCAGGTCCTCGGGCGCATAGCCGAGGCTGCTGAAATGGGATGGGCTGGCAAAGAGGATGCCGCCCTGGGTATCGATCAGGCAAATGAGGTCGCGGGTGTTTTCGGCGATCAACCGGTATTGTTCCTCGCTGCGGCGGAGGGCCAATTCCGCCTTGAGGCAGGCCTGCTCATGGGCCTTGCGCTGGAGGGCATTGGTGATGGAAGTGGGCAGACGCCGCAGGCTGGCCTTGAGGATGTAGTCTTCGGCACCTTCGCGGATGCATTCGACCGCGACCTCTTCGGAGCGGGTGCCGGTCACCAGGATGAACGGAATGTCGAGCTGCTGTTTGCGCAGCAGGCCCAGGGCGGCCAGGGCATCGAAGGTGGGCAGGGTGAAATCCGAAAGAACGATGTCCGGCCGGGCGTGTGCCAGTTGTTCAAGGAACTCCTCGCGCGTTTCCACGCGCCGGGTGCGGAAGGTCATGCCGGAGGCGCGGAGTTCTTCTGAGATCAGTTCGGCGTCCTGTACGACGTCTTCTATGATCAGTATATCGAGGTCTTTCTTCATGTGCGGGATCAACGTCCCCGCGGAAGTGGGCTGCTGTGCCGGAGGTCTGGCTCCGAATCGCCAACAACGGCCCGCGGTTCTAACAGCACTCGGCGCTGGGGTCTAGGAAATTGAAGCACGATTGTTCCTTGAGCAGCCGGGCCAGGGAATCGACGTCGAGGAGGACGCTCAATTTGGCGGCTGTTTTTGTGGCTATTTGCCGTGGACAAGATTAGTTTCGCCCGCGTGCGCGCTGCTATCTGCCTTGTCCGGATCCTGCGCCAGTGGCTTCTCGTGGGCCCCCTGATCGTTGCTGGATGCACGGTGGACGCGGCGGCGACGAAGCCGGTCCGGTTGGTTAAAGTGTTGCCTAACTTTGTGGACCATCAGGATCGGGTGGCGCTGAGCCCCAGCCTTTACGAACGCGATGCCTATCAATACCACCTGCGCACCCATCACGAAGAACGCGGCGGACTCCTCTTCGAAGTGCAATGGAAGTCGAAAGAGGTGGTGTCCCTCACTCTCAAAGTGGAGATGCGCGGGAACCGGGGCAAAAACCAAACCACCGCGGTGATCGAGCAGGCTGTTCGCACCCGGGGTTGGTTCAGCACCTGGTCACGAGTCGCTCTCAAAGGAGACACCTACACCCAATTCGGAGAGCTGAGCGCCTGGCGCGCCACCCTGTGGGACGGAGACAAACTGTTGGCGGAACAGAAATCGTTCCTGTGGTAAGCCAATCTCTCCGGGCTTGCGTCGGGCTGGGGCTTTTCCTTACCTTGCGCACGATCCTCGAGCCGTATTCCGGACAACTCACATCTAAGATGATCAACTGATCGGGACAAACGCATGAACAAAGGAATTCGCTTCAAGCTCTTCGTGATGATGGTGCTGGAGTTTTTCATTTGGGGGGCATGGTTGCCGCTCATCTTCGGATACTTGCCGAGCCTGGGATTTTCTCCTGCTCAGCAGTCTGCGATTCTCAACGCCTTTCCCATTGCTTCCATTGTGGGCATGTTTTTCAGCAACCAGTTTGCGGACCGCAATTTTGCCGCGGAAAAATTCCTGGCTTTCAGCCATCTGATCGGCGGTTTGGCGATGATTGGGCTGGCCATGACCAAGGATTTCGGAATGTTTTTTGGATTAATGATGGTGCACTGCCTGTTTTATGTGCCGACCATCTCCATCACCAATTCGATTGCCTTCGCCAACATGAAAGACGCGCAGAAGGAATTCGGCTTGGTGCGGATGGGAGGAACGATCGGGTGGATCCTGGCGGCCTGGCCGTTCACGTTCATTTTGGTGGACTGGGAAGCAGTCAGGGCTGCCAACCCACACGGATTGGTGGAGACGATTGGCACGGCCCTCAAGAACGGACTGACCGGCGCTGCCTTACAGAGCGCCACCAAGTGGACGTTCATCGTGTCCGGGATCGCGTCTCTGGTTTTGGCGGTATTCAGTCTGTTGTTACCGCATACTCCGCCGAAGAAGGCGGACTCTGGCGCCACCGAGAGTCTGGCCTGGCTGGAGGCGATGAAGTTGCTGAGGCATCCGTTCGTGCTGGTGTTGTGGGTGGTGACTTTGATCGATTCATTTGTGCATAACTGTTACTTCAACTGGACGGGCACATTCCTGAGCAGCACGGCGGTGGGCATCCCTGGCAATTGGGTAATGCCTGTCATGAGTATCGGGCAAGTGGCCGAGATCCTGACGATGTTCATCTTGGGCGCGACCCTGAAAGCATTGGGTTGGCGCGCGACCATGATCGTGGGCATCCTGGGCCATGCCGCGCGCTTTGCCGTTTACGCATTTATGCCGCAGAAGGAGTTGATCATCATCGTGCAGGTGTTGCACGGCATCTGTTACGCCTTTTTCTTCGCCACCGTTTACATCTTCGTGGACAATTATTTTCCCAAGGACGCGCGCTCGAGCGCGCAGGGTCTTTTCAATATGATGATCCTGGGCGGGGGCGCGTTGCTGGCCAACTCGATCTGCCCGTGGCTCATGCAGCGTGTTTACACGGTCAATGGCGTTACTGATTTCCGCGGCTTGTTCCTCGTGCCTTGCCTGTCCGCCCTGGTTGCCACCGTTACCCTGGCTTTGTTCTTCCGGCCTCCGGTCAAGGTTCAGGCCGCAGCCGACGCCCGGCCTGCGCCGGCCCATTAGCGGGCAACGCTTTGGTCGATTCACGGCACGTTTGATGGTGGTTGCTGGTTCCCGGTTCCTGGTTCCTGGTTCCTAGTTCTCAGTTCCTAGTTCCGAGTTGCTCGTTTCTCGACGCTTGTTCCTGGTCTCTTTTTCTTGCGCCGTCGCTAGGAACGTCATCGCATCCGGTGATAGGGCAGGAAAAGCCTAGGCACGTCAATCGCACGAGGACCAGGAACCAGGAACCAGGAACCAGGAACCAGGAACAAGCCTATTCACGCGTCACAAACTCGTCGAGGTTCAGCAGCGTGCGGGCGAGTGCGATGGAGGCGATTTGAGGCGGCGGCGCGGCGTCCGCTGGATCGGCCGCGCTGCGGGAGGCAGCGGCGAGACGTTCCTGGTCGCGGTAAAAGCGTTCGAGGCGATTCAGTTCTGGTGCAGTCGGCTCGCGCGCCAAGCAGACCACGAACGCCTGGCGAATGAGCTGGCGCGGCTCAACCGTGGACGCGGCGGCCCAGCGGCGGCCGAGACTTTCGGCGCACTCAAAGAACACCGGGTCATTCAGCAAGGTTAACGCTTGTAACGGAGTGTTGCTCCGGTCGCGTCGAGTGCAGGTGACGTTGGAATCCGGCGCATCGAACGTGGTCAACATGGGATATGGAACCGTGCGCTGAAAGAAGATGTAGAGACCGCGCCGGTAACGTTCCGCGCCCTGGCTTTCCTTCCACCTCATCGAGTTGGCGTAACCCAAGGCGGTGATGTCAGCCGGAAGCGGCGGCCGCACGCTCGGGCCGCCCACGGCTCGATTCAACAGCCCACTTACCGCCAGCACCGCGTCACGCACATTTTCCGCCGGCAACCGAAACCGCTGCTGGCGCGCCAGCAGGAGGTTGGCCGGGTCCCGTTCTTGAAGTTCGGGACGGACTCCTGACTCCTGGCGATAAACGGCGGACGTGACCAACAACCGGATGAGCCGTTTCTGGCTCCAGCCCAGGCGCGGGAACTCCGTGGCCAGCCAGTCAAGCAATTCAGGGTGCGAAGGCCGTTCGCCGCGCGTTCCGAAATCGTCCACGGTCGCCGTCAGCCCGCGTCCGAACAATTCGCGCCAGATGCGGTTGACGGTGACGCGGGCGGTCAACGGGTTGGCGGGGTCCATCAACCAGCGCGCGAGATCGAGCCGGTCCGGTCGGGCGTTTCGCGTCTGCAAGGGATGCAGCACGTTCAAGGTGGCCGGTTGCACGGTCTCGCCCCGGCGCAGAAAATCGCCGCGCATGTGGATGGCCGTCTCGCGGCCGTTGGCTTCTTCTTGGAGGATGGCGGCCTTGCGTTCGGGCGCTTTCGGGGCCGACTCGCGATGTTTGCGCAGTTGCGCATTCAAATTCGTCCAGGCGACGCTGTTGGTTTCGGCGCCCAGCTCCAGCAGCGCGGTCTGGAGGGAGGCACGCTTTTGCTCCCAGGTCGCGCGGGTTTGAGCGTAAGCCTCGGTTTCCTCGGGAGTGGGTTGGGGCAAATCGCGTTCCGACGCGTTATTGAAGAAGGCGTAGAGCTGGAAGAACTCTCGTTGAGAGATCGGGTCGTATTTGTGGTTATGACATTCCGCGCAAGCTACAGTTAGGCCGAGCCAGATCGCCGCGGTGGTGTTCACCCGATCGACCACCGCTTTGCAACGGAACTCTTCCTGATCGACGCCGCCTTCAGTATTAATCAGGGTCTGGCGATGAAACCCGGTGGCCGTTTTCTGACGGGGACCGGCACCGGGCAGAAGATCACCGGCCAGTTGGTCGATCGTGAATTCGTCGAAGGGTTCGTCCTGATTCAGCGCCTCAATCACCCAATCACGATAGAGATACGCGTAAGGACGCGGATTGTCCTTCTCGTAACCGTCACTGTCCGCGTAACGGGCCAGGTCCAGCCAGTGGCGTCCCCAATGCTCGCCGTAGTGGGGCGAGTTTAACCAGCGATCGACCAGCTTCTCGTAGGCATCCGGCGATGAATCCTGCAGAAACTGATCCAGGTCACCGGGCTGGGGAGGTAGTCCGGTCAGATCCAAACTCAGCCGGCGAAGCAGCGTGGCCCGGTCCGCTTCCGGCGCTGGCGTCCAGCCCTCCCGTTCCAGGCGCGCCAGAATAAAGCGGTCGACCGGCGTTCGAATCCAGGCGCCGCTTTTGACTTCGGGAAGTGGTGGCCGCTCCGGGACCGCAAAGGCCCAATGAACAGGGCGGGCCGCGTTGGTTTCCCCGGCGCGTGGAGCTTCGGGGGCCCCCGGCAGCCGCGGCACGATCATCATCCAAACAACCAGAAGCCAAGTCGAACCCGCGCCCGACCGGAGCAGAGTCCGTTTCCGGGGGGTAGACGCGTGCAAAGAATCGAACACAATACTCGTGCTTATCACCACGCGTCAGAGAAGTAAATCCTGCTGCAGCTGCTGCAGGAGCCGCCGATGCGCAGACGCGAACGGCAACCGCTCCAGATCTCGCAGCCTCAGCCAGCGTCCGGCGCCGGCCACGGCGGGCAGGAGGACCGGACGCGTTTGGGCACGCGTCCGATAGGCGCTGAGCGCGATGCGATAACGCGTGATGGAATGGCGCACGGTCCGAAAGGGCGACAGTTCCAACGAATCGATCCTCAAAAGTTGTCGGAGACTGCTCCTTGGATCGGTCCCATGGTTCACTTCGATATTGGGAAACTCCCAGAGCCGCGCGTTGATCACGTTGGCCGGCCGCTGCAGCACCAACCACTTTCGCTCATGTTCGATCAGGAAAGCCTGGAAGTAACGCGGAGTGGACGCCGGTCGGCGGCCCAGGTTGGGGAACCTTTCCGGGTGCCCGCTTCGCCGACCCTCACAATCGCGCTGGAGCGGACAGTGGGCGCATTGTGGTTGGCGCGGGAGACAGATGGAGGCGCCCAGCTCCATCAGCGCCTGATTCAAGAGCGAGCAGGACCCACTGGCAACCAGGGCAGGGGAGGCGCGAAAAAGAGGCGCAGCGCGTCTTGGTCGGCGTGCCGGCCGGGGCACAGGTGCGGCGGCGGAAGTCACCAGGATCGTGGTGAGATCCCAAAGCTGATCGAGCGTGGAACGTTCCCGGGCATTGGTGTGGAGTCCCAGCCACCTCGTGAGGACCCGGATCACATTTCCGTCGAGGATCGGATTGGGCTGGTTGAAGGCGATGCTGCTAATGGCTCCGGCGGTGTAACGGCCGATGCCTGGCAGAGCGCGGATGGCCTCAAAGTCAGTGGGGAACCGGCCCCCATGCTCGCGCAGCAACTGTTGGGCGGCCTTCTGAAGGTTGCGAGCTCGCGTATAATAACCGAGGCCTTCCCAGAGTTTGAGAACCCTCTCCGGTTTGGCCTCAGCCAGGGC
>DATLUX010000399.1:0-45983 GCA_035577805.1 Verrucomicrobiia bacterium | reverse complement strand
TTCGGGCCGCAGTTCTTTTGGCCTCCCGCGTCGTTGCTCGTTCCTTACAGACCCGGAAGGGTATGCTCGTCGCTCGCGCCTAGCGGGAGGCCAAAATCCCTTGCGGCAAAACACCAGCTATTTGTGAGACACATCACTAGCCGCTTGAAAACTTGATCTGGTTACCCCTTCTTTACAGAATCAAGGACTCCAGATTAGATCCTTCACGATCAGTTCGGGAGACACACTTATGCCAACCACCGCGATGATGATCACCAACCGGAACGTGAACGGCACCGAGTTGGGCACTGACCGCGCCGATGTCCGTTGTTACGTTAGCGACAAATCCAACCTGAACTCGCTGGCCAACTGGACCGAGCTGTCCCGGGACGAGTTCCGCAACCGGCTCATCCAGATGGCCGGCCAGTTCCCGCAGATCGCTGAAACTCAGAACGAGCAACAAAAGCATGTCAGCTTTTTCATCCATGGCTATAACAATGACTGGAAGGAAGGCGTCACTCGCTATCGTAAGCTGCAGAAAAGCCTCTATTCCGATCCGAACGGACTTGGCCAATTGATTCTCTTCACGTGGCCCTCGAACGGCAGCACGTTCGGCTATCTGCCGGACCGCGAGGATGCGCGCGCCAGCGCCCCGGATCTCGCGGATGTCTTCGTGGATCTCTACGAGCACCTGACCAAGATGCAGCGCGCGACCGCCCTCAACGGCCTCACCGCGCCCTGCCGAGCTAAGATCTCAGTCATCGCTCACAGCATGGGCAATTACGTCCTACAAAAGGCGCTGGCCGTCGCCTCCAAAAGAGTCAATAACCCTCAACTCATTACGCTGATCCACCAGGTCGCCATGGTGGCAGCCGATGTGGACAACGACTTGTTCCAGGAAAACCAGCCGTCCGAGAGCGACGGGTCGCTCATGGCCAACCTCTGTTACCGCCTCGGTGCGCTCTTTACCGGGCGGGACGAAGTGCTGGGGGCCTCCGCCGGCCTGAAACACTTCGGCAAACGCCGTCTTGGCCGTAGCGGCCTGGCCGACCGACAGGCTGTCTACGACAACGTCTTCGACTTCGATGTCACTGAGGTGCTGCCCAAAACCGCCTCGGATATTCATTCTGCCGTCTTCGAGCACCCCGCCACTCTGGCGATTCTGCGCCTGCTGTTGATAGGTCGGGATCGCAAGCTGTTGGGCTGACCAACTGACCTTTGTCCGCGCACAAACTCGAGAATCCCTCTCCCCTCAACGGGGGAGGGCAGGGTGAGGGGTGAGAGCGGCAAAAAATGTTCGCCTCGGCGGCTCCCGCCACCAGTTCCGGGAATTTCTTTGAAGACCGGGCGTCGAATGCTATCAGTGTGAGGTGCTAACCGGCCACGAGACAACCAGTGACCTCCAGGATCCTGTCGATTCGACACCACACATCGCCATCCATGGCGCGCGCGAACATAATCTGAAGAACATTTCGCTGGAGATCCCGCGGGGGAAGTTCGTAGTGGTGACCGGCGTGAGCGGTTCGGGCAAGAGCACGCTGGCATTTGATCTTCTTTTCGCGGAGGGCCAGCGGCGGTTCCTCGATTCGATGAACACGTATGCGCGCCAGTTTGTGGAACAACTGGCCCGCCCCGAAGTCGACCTCATCACCGGCCTGCCGCCCACCGTCAGCATCGAACAACGTACCACCCGCGGCGGCGGCAAAAGCACCGTGGCGACGGTCACGGAGATTTATCATTTTATCCGGCTGCTTTTCGCCCGGTTGGGCACCCAGTATTGTCCGCGTTGCGCGCTGGCGGTGCAGGCGCAAACCGGGGACCAACTCATGGCCGGGCTGCGGCGGGAATTGGTCCGGCGCGGAGATCTGCTCCTGCTGGCTCCAATCGTGCGTAACCGCAAGGGGTTTCACAGCGACGTGGCCGATTGGGCGGCACAAAAGGGGTACCGGGAAATTCGCGCGGACGGAAAGATTTACGACACTTCGAAAGCGTTCCGGCTGGATCGTTTCAGTGAGCATGACGTCGAGATCGTCACCGGCGTGCTGGATCGAGGTCGCCGGACGGCCCCGCGAGCCAGGCAAACCCGGTGGCGGCAGCTGATCGATGAGACTCTGGATCTCGGCCAAGGCACGCTCTTCGCCCTGGATAACCACGGCAAGTCGACCGTGCATTCCACCGAACGCGCCTGCCCCCAATGCGCCCGTTCCTTTGCGCCACTTGACCCAAAGAACTTCAGCTATAACTCCGCTCAAGGTTGGTGCCCAAAGTGCCGCGGGTTTGGCGAGTTGTTTTATCTGCCGGACGTGGACCGCGGCGCCAATGCCGATGCCATCGAGGAAAGCTGGTGGCGCTGGGCCGACGAGCGTGAGATCTGTCCCGAATGCCATGGCGCCCGGCTTCGGCCCGAATTTACGGCCGTCCGCCTCACGCAGCTGAACCCGGCGTTGACGGTGACCGATTTCTCTGCGCTGCCGGTCACGGCGGCCTGCCGGCTGTTTGCACGTTGGAAACCAAAAGGGCGCGATGGCTTAATTGCGCGGGATATCGTCCCCGAGATCCTGGAACGGCTGCGGTTTCTGGATGCGGTCGGATTGGGGTACCTGCAACTGGGCCGGGGCGTCACCACGCTTAGTGGCGGTGAAGCGCAACGGATCCGTCTGGCTTCCCAGCTTGGATCAAATCTGAGCGGCGTCCTTTATGTGCTCGATGAACCGACGATCGGGCTGCATGCCCGCGACAACGAACAACTGCTGGCCGCGCTGCATCAGTTGCAAGCGCGCGGTAATTCGCTGGTGGTGGTCGAGCATGACGAAGAAACCATGCGCCGCGCGGATCACATCGTGGATCTAGGTCCCGGCGCCGGAGTGCATGGCGGGCAAGTCGTCGCGAGCGGCACGCTGGCCGAACTGCTGGAACATGATGACTCGTTGACCGGCCAATGTCTGCGCGCCCAGGCCAGCAAACGCCATCCCGAACGCGGCCAGCGGCGGTTGACGGATCCGGCCAGGAATTGCCTGACCTTGGAAGGAGCCCGGGCGCATAACCTCCGGAATCTCACCGTGCCCTTCCCGCTGCAACGGTTCGTGGTAGTCACGGGCGTGAGCGGTTCTGGCAAGAGCACCCTGATCCGCGAATGCCTCCTGCCGGCCTTGCAAGACGCGCTGCACGCTCGCTCCGGCCCGCGCCCGCGGCGCGCCGGCCCGGCGGGCCCCCGCTTGCGTGGATACGAAACGATCAAGGCGGTTTACGAAGTCGATCAATCCCCGATCGGGCGCACCCCGCGCTCGACGCCGGCCACCTACGTGGGATTCTTCGATGAGATCCGGGCGCTCTTCGCGCGCACTCCCCAGGCCCGCATGCGCGGCTATAGCGCCAGCCGTTTCAGCTTCAATAGCGCCCAAGGCCGCTGCCCCGAATGCCAAGGGGCCGGCACCATCAAACTCGAGATGAACTTCCTGCCGCCGGCTTTCGTCCGCTGCGAAACCTGTGATGGCTTGCGCTTCAACCGCGAGACTCTCGACATCCGCTACGCCGACAAAAATATCGCGCAAGTGCTGGAATTATCCGTGGAAGAGGCGCTGACTTTCTTTCAAAATATTCCTCGGATCCTGCGGCCGCTCCAGGCTCTCCATGATACCGGGTTGGATTATCTCAAGCTTGGCCAAACCAGTCCCACCCTCAGCGGCGGTGAAGCCCAGCGCGTCAAGCTCGTGACGCATCTCTTGACCGGCCTTAAGGCCCAGGCCGAATTGCCACTCGAAATGCCCTCCACGCGCCGACGCGCTCCCGGGACTGCGGCCGGCCCTCCGCCCAAACGCAACTTGTTCATTCTGGAAGAACCCACCATCGGGTTGCACATCGCCGATGTGCAACGGCTGGTTAAAGTCTTGCAGCGTTTGGTCGATGCCGAACACAGCGTGCTGGTGATTGAACATAACCTCGACCTGATCGCCGAAGCCGATTGGGTGATCGATCTGGGCCCGGAAGGTGGAGAAGCCGGCGGCCGGATCGTCGCGGCCGGCACCCCGGAACAGGTGGCCCAAAATCACTCCTCACATACTGGGCGTTTCCTCCGACAAGTATTGAAAAAGGGCCCGTAAACCGGGGAAAGTGGAAAGCGGAAAGCGGAAACGGAATGAGCAGCCCCGGTTCAGCATGTCGAGTCCCGTGCCTGCCCAGTCTCTGATGAATCACATTGAAAAAGACGTTCCTGGTTCGAACCTCCGTAACCGTTCAACCAACGCGTGAGCGAGCCGTACGAAGAACTCGTCAAGGGCGAGAAGGTATTGCGCCTGCCGGCCCGGCCGCGTCATGAACTGATCCTGGCTCGTCTGCATCAGCGAGTCACTGCCTCGGTGGCGCAGTTGGGCACCACACGTTTGCTCCCGCCGCGCACACGCATTGAGCTCAGCTCCAGCAACCTGCTCCGCCCCGATCTGGCTCTGATTACCGTCGCTTCCGACAAGCTCTGGCTGGTGGCCGAAGTCATCAGCTCCGATGACCATCATGCCGACACCGTGGACAAGAAGGAAGTGTACGGCGAATTCAAGCTGCCCAGGCTTTGGATGGTTGACCCGCGTTACGACAACGTTGAGGTCTATCACGGCACGCCCTACGGCCTGGCCCTCAAAAAAGTGTTGGCCGGCCGCGACGTTCTGGCTGAGCCGCTCCTGCCCGGATTTCAGATCCCCGTCCATGAACTGTTCGCCGGCGAACCCACCGCAGAAGCCCGCCTGGACTTTTAAGGTCGTTTCCGTAACGTGCTGTGGTGGGCAGCAAGCATTCTCGGGGGCGGGGCGCCGCCAACCCGGTCATCATCCCGGGTTTGGGCGTGGATTTGCCGGAGCTGCAGAAAGCGCGCGCCTTATGGCAACGCCATCGGTTTGAGGACGCGTTGCAACTCTTCGAAGCAGCGGCTCGCAAACACCCGCAAAACCTGGTCGCGCTGGTCGATGCCAGTCGCGCCCTCGGCGCCCGGTTCGAGATCAGTCGGGCGGAAGCGATGTTAGATCGACTGGTTGCACTCGCCCTCGGTGCGCAACGGGGCGATCTCCTGCACCTGGCCGGTCAGAGTTATCGCATGATTTTCCGGCCCGACAAAGCCATGGAATGCTTTCAGCGCGCCCTGGCCCGCCGCAAGGACATCCCGGACGCCTACCTGGAATTGGCCATTCTCTATGAGCGCCGCCATCGGGTCAGCGAAGCGCACAGCCTGATCGAAGATTGTCTGCGCGCGGCTCCGGATTATTTGGAGGCGCAACTGTTCAAAGCCCGCCTGCTCCGGCGGCTGAAGGAGGAAGCGGCCTCGGAACAACTTTTGTGGGATTTGGCCGGGAATGACCAGGCGCACCCGCAGGTCAGGGCCCAGGCCTGGGCTGAGCTCGCCCAGGCCCAGGATCGCAAGGATGACTTCGAAGCCGCCATGCAAAGCATGCTGCAATGCAAACAAATCCTGCTGACCCTCGAAGGACCTTTGCGGCAGGAATCGCAAACCGTCCTCGGCCATCTGCGGGCCCTGGCCAATTCGCTCTCGGCCGATCACTTTCAGCGTTGGCGTGAACAAGGACGCGCCTTTCCCGAGCAGGCCCTGGCGGTTTTGTCCGGCTTCCCGCGCTCCGGGACCACCCTGTTAGAGCAGCTGCTCGATTCGCACTCGGGCTTGATTAGCTCCGATGAACGGGAAGCGTTCGCGCGCGATATTTTTCCAGCGATGTGGCTGACGCCAGCCACTCCGTTGCCGACGGCGACCGTCTTCGATGGGATCCCAACGACGCGTTTGGCGACGCTGCGCGCGCGTTACCTCGCGTACATGGAAGCGGCCTTGAACGAGCCGATCCGCGGGCGCATGCACCTGGACAAGAACCCGACTCTCACCCTGGTTCTGCCCGGGTTCCTCAGGCTCTTCCCGGAGACGCGCGTCCTGTTTGCCTTGCGCGATCCACGTGACGTGGTCGTGAGCTGTTTTATGCAGTATCTCCCGCTCAACGCCAATAGTGTCTGTTTTCTTACCTTGGAAAGAACCGCCCAACGTTACGCCAACGACCTGATGATCTGGCGCCAGTTTCGTGAGCTGCTGGCCTCCCCCTGGCTGGAGGTGCGCTATGAGGATACCGTGTCGAATGTGGAGCGCGAGGCCCGGCGTGTCACGGAATTCCTGAGCCTGCCGTGGGAACCAGCGGTCCTAAATTACCGGGAACGTCTCCAGCATAAGGCGGTTGGATCCCCCACCTATGAAGCCGTCAGCCAACCGCTCTATACACGGGCCATCGGCCGCTGGAAAAATTACCAGAAATACCTCGAACCTTGCCTGCCCATCCTTCAACCCGTCATCGACGCCTTCGGTTATTGAAATCGGACAGGACGATGTTGGGCAGCAAAAGGGGCAGAAAGATAGCTGGCAGAAAGATGGCTGGCAGAAAGATGGGCAGAGGCCTGCCCTGATCTTTCTGCCATGGTCAATCCGGTCTACCGTTTGATGCGATAAAACTTGCTGGCGCCGGCGGGCTGGACCAGTTGCGGATTGGTTTGATCGGTTGAATCACTCCACGTCCCGCCGAGCGTTGTGGTTTCTTGCAGAACGCCGCCGCCGGTCCAGGAGATGGAGATACGACCGTTGGTGACGGTCGGCGGATTGAAGTGAGGAGCGGTGTTGACCGACCGCGCGCGGAACACGCGTAGCGAATCGGCATTGGAGGGGTCGTTGACCAGAATCCGCGTGCCGTCAGGTTGGATGGAGAACCATTCGAGATTCGCCGTGCCGGCACGTTGTCCGGCCACGAGGCGCAAGGGGTAGATGCCCGCTTCCGGCACCGCAAACCCGAACGTGACATCAACGGCGCCGAACCCTTTTGGCCCATCCCATTCGGCCAGTCTGGGAGCGGGATCGCCGCTGAAGGTGGCGGAGACAGCTTCAAAATTGAGCAGGAGCGATCGGAGCAAGTTGGCCCCGTAATTCTCTGCGATGATGGCGACGGGAATATGGACGTTGGGATTAATGTCGCCGCTGCGGTTGGGGAAACCCGTATCGCCCGGGGTCGTCATGATGACCGCGACCGCGCCGGCGAGTTGGGCTTGCTCAGCCTTGGTGGCCGTGTCGCAAGCGGCTCCTCCGCGGTCCAGGAACACAATCATGCCCGACAAGCTGGGGTCGCCTCCAATCGTGCAGGAATCGTCCGGGTTTCCACTGGGCGTGGCATACACCACCGATTTAGTCAGGGGCGGGATGGGCAAGGGCCCGCCGAACTGGAGTTGAGTGATGTTCGTGGCAATGGCCACACACGGGAGAACGACCTGGTCACCGCCCTGAATATCCATGCGCAAGGCCAGAGTCCCGGTCGATCCTGCGCTCAAGCGGAACTGATCCTCGTTGTTGATGCCCATCCGATAATAACCCGCCGCCGGGAACCGGACATAAGTGAGGATCTCATCCACGAAACTGTTTTCATTTCCGGTATTGCCGGGGATCCCGGGGAATGGCGTGTCACCGGGGAAATTCGCCGTGGCCCCACCGGTGTTGACCCAGTTGATCACGTCGGGGACAGCGAAGCTGTTGCCTGACTCGGCGCCGTCCAGTTTGGCGACGTTATCACCAACGAGCCCTTGCAGGACCGCTTCGGATAATTCAATGCTTTCGGTCAGATTTGGTTGGGCGGCCAACGGATCGGTCAAGGTGTCCACCTGATAGACTTTCACATTGAACCCGGGCTTGGCGGCGTCTTCCGAGCCGAGCGGCGTGCGTAGTGACGCCGGCAAGGTCAGATAATCGGCCACGGTAAACTGGAATTGGTTGGTCTGACGCCGGGCCGGCGTGCCGTTGTCGGCGAAGATCAGGCGGTAAATATGGGGCGACAAAGCCGGTAACAAACCCGCGTCATAACGCACCGTCGTGTCGACATCCACCTTCTCGACAATGGGAGTCACCTGGTTGCTGTCCAGGAATAACTGGACGGATGACGTATCCACCGCAGTCACGCGATCTTTTATGGCTACGTTCAAACTCACGACGGGCCCCACTTGCACGGCGTTGTTCGCCGGGGTGGCGCTGACCACGAAGGGCGTTGTTTCACTGATGTCTCGGACGTCCAGAGAGACGTTATCGACGTAACCATCAGGCGCGCCACTGCGGGACGTGGACTGGATGATCACTCGCGCAGTGCGCGCGTCCAGAGGGATGGCATCGGTGTGCGTATCCAAAGCCCATTCCTTGGCGTCGGGATATTTGGAGTTGGCCCCGGTCGGGATGTTGACGATGAAATCGCTGCCCCCAAGCATCCAGCTCCCGACCACACCGCCGTTGACATCCAGGAACTCGACCGTGAGCGTGCTAAAATCGCCTTGTGTGAGGTAACTGCTGAACCAGGCCGACATGGTGTATTCCCCCAGACCCTGATCGATCTCCGCCCCCGTCAGGGATGAAGTGACCAGGTTCACCGTTTGGGTGACCACCTCGCTGCTTTGTGTGATCCCATAAGTACCCGACGCATAGGGACGCAGGTATTGCAGCCCTGAATTGGCCGGCCCAGGCAGCGTATAGAGCGTAGAATAAAGATACGTGCTGAAGAGAGTCCAACCGCCGCCTGCCGCTGGTTCAGGCGTGCCACCGACCTTCACGACCGGATTGCTGCTGGGCACGGTGTTTTCAAAGCTGCCATCGACGATCAATTCCGTCGCACTCGCGCTTCCGACAAACGCCAGGCCGCCGGTCAGGACAGCCAGTCCCATTCGGCTGGTGGATCGATGCTTTTTCATGATGTCTCCTTTGCAGTCTTCGTTTCAGGCGGTTCAGCAACCGCGATCATGGAACACACAAATAGCGCGATTTACAGTTTCGCGCTGCCATTAGATTTAATCGATGCTACCACCCATTAACCTGAAATCGCAATGCTCAAATTCGGGAATCAACCACGGGAAGGTACTACCATGTGGGAGGTTCATAGGGGACAGACACCAGTCCCCTCTCCCACGAGGCTCTAATCTTCTGCCCGGAGAACGCGTTGGGGTAGAGTGAGCCCCTTCGACAAGCTCAGGGCAGGCTTCCTGACGTCGGCTGCTACCTGAGGGTCGGTTCATGTCTAGCCCAGACCTCCAACTTTTTGCACACGCATTGGGACCATGAACCGTTCCTCCTCGTCCCGCCTTCGCCATGCGGGCTACGGACGGGCAAGCCTCGTTCTTCTTCCCGTCCCTCGTCCTCGGAAACTTTTCCCCTCATTCCGCATTCGGCATTCCGCACTCCGCATTCGAATCACGGGCTGGTGAACGGCGCATGATAAGCCCGGATTCCGTCGGAGCCTCCTGCCCCGCCATCGCCTCCGACCAGCCATTGGCCGTCCGGGGAAAAGAGGAGGGACCGCAACGTACCGCCCAGATGTCGAGTGGTCATCAGCTCTTGCTGGGTGGCGAGGTTCCACACTTTCATGGTGCCGTCATCGCTGCTGCTGGCCAAAGTTTTGCCGTCGGGGGAGAACGCAACCGACCACACATCCTGCTTATGGCCTTCGCAGACGCCGAGCAGCTGGCCGGTGCTCACTTCCCAGAGCTGGATGAGTTCATCGCGAGTGCCCACGGCCAGGAGACGGCTGTCGGCGGAGAAAGCCAGGCCCAGCCCCGGAACTTCCTCGCTGACCAGGTTGGTCCGGAGGGTCAGCGTGGCGGCATCCCAAAGTTGGGCCGGCTGGCCTCGGCTCAAAGTCGCCATGACGCGTCCGTCCGGCGAAAACACCACGCGGGCGACGTCGGTCACGCGCCAGGGCGAATAGCTGCCCGTGCGCAAGTCCCAGCGTCGCACGCTCCACTCGGCTCCGCGGGCAATCAACTGCTGGCCATCCGGGGAAAGGGCCAGCAGATCGACAGGCCCCGGGGAGGTCAACAACGTCCGTTTCTCGCCAGTCTCGGTATCCCAGATCTGAACGGAACCGTCATCGCGTCCATGCACCATGGTGCGGAGATCGACACTGAAAGTCAGAGCGGGGATCGGACGCGGGAAACGGAACCGGGCGCGCTGAGGGCGTTCGAGGGCAAACTGGCGTTCCACAGTGCCGGTGGCCAGGTCAACGAACGCCACCGAATTGGACTGAGTGAGCCCGGCCAGGATGCGGCTATCCTTGGAGAAAGCCAGCGGCTGCTTCAGACCAGCCAAAGCGTTGTCGGTGTCTTGGGAGCGGGCCGGCCAAAGCTTCACTTCGCCCTGTTTGGTCCCGCTGAATATCGTTTGGCCATCAGGCGAGAACGCGATCGTCCACACCTCGTTGAGATGGCCCTGCAAGGTGGCCACATGCTGGCGGGTGGCAAAATCCCAAAGCCGAACCGAGTAATCCTTGCTGGCCGTGGCCAGGGTGCGGCCGTTAGGCGAGAAGGCCATACTCGTGATCGCTCCGGTATGCACGACGTGATCTGGATCGTTGGGCATCGCTTCCACTTCCTCGCCCGTTTCCGCATCCCAGATGCTCAAGACAAACACACCGCGTTCGGTCAGGGTATTGCGCGCTGCGATGACAAATCGGCCGTCCGGCGAAAATCCCAGGGCGCGCCGGCTGGTAAACGAACTGCCCCAATGACTGAACAGGTTGGTGGAATCCTGCAGCACCACGCCGTTCCCCCGGCTCTCGTCGAGCGGCCAGACGGTCAGGCCGTTGCGAGAATCCGTGGCCAGACGCTGGCCGTCGGGCGAAAAGGCCAGCGGACCTAACGCCCCCGGCAGGAACCAACGTGGCTCCCAGGAGTCGGTGTCCCAGACGCGAACGCCACCACCGCGCCGGTTGGCGACCGCAGCCAACCATCGGCCGTTACCGGAGAGGGCAGCGGGCGCGCTATGATCGGGCATGGCCTTGGCCTCCTGCCAATTCTGGGTGTCCCACACCCGAACGCCGGATGAACTGGCGGAGATCAGCCGTTTGCCATCCGGCAGGAAAGCCAGCGAGGCGGCCTCGAGAGATATATTGGTGATCAAACCTTTGCTGGCGATGTCCCAGACGCTGAAATGGCTTTTCAATCCGATGGCCAGCCACTTGTTATCGAGCGAGACGGCCAGGGCCTGCACGCCGCCGGTCTGGCTGGAGAACGAAACGTGTTCATCGCCACGACTGACTTCGCGGAGGTACCGCCACTCGAACCCGCGCAAGTCCGGCTCGCCGGGAGCCGGGCGATGACGTTCCAGCAACTGCACTGCCCGTCCATAATTGCCGGCGGCCACGGATTGGTGAGCGAGGTTGATATCCGCGACATATTCGTTCAGGCGCGCAGCTGATCCTTCCTGCTCGGCTTGGCGGCGCAGGATCATCTCCTGGTGGCGCAGCTGCGTTTCCCGTTTCTGCAGGGCTTCGGCGCGGCGTTCCGCTTGTTTGGCGCGGACGGCCAGCCAGGCGCTTAAGGTGGCACCAACCAGCAGGGTCGCCGCGATGGCCAACGCGGCCGCCACGGGGACACGATGGCGCCGGACGAGTTTCTGCAAGCGGTAAACGTTGCTGGGGGGGCGCGCCGTGACCGGGTTGCCGTTGATATAATTCTCGATGTCCGTGGCCAGGTCGTTGGCGGTGGCATAGCGCCGGGTGCGATCCTTTTCCAAGCACTTCATGGCGATCCAGTCCAGGTCCCCGCGCAGTTGGTGAATGAGGCGAGGGGCTTCCGTGCGGCGCTTTTGCGCCGTGGTGGTTTGGTCGCTGACCATCATGCCAGCCAGGCGGTCGGAAGGACGCGCTGGTTCAATCTCGCGGATGGTGCGCCGGCATTCATCCAGGCCGATCCGCAGCAACTCGGCGGCGTCAAAGGGTGTCCGATCGACCAACAACTCGTAGAGCAACACGCCCAGGGCGTAGATGTCGCTGCGCGTGTCGATATCCAATCCACTCATCTCGGCCTGCTCGGGGCTCATGTAAGCCGGCGTGCCCAGGAAAGTGGCGAAGGCTGTGAAGAGGGTTTTTTCCGTCAACCGTTGTTCGGTGGCTTTGGCGATGCCGAAATCGATCACTTTCGGCACCGGCACCCCATCGTGCGACGTCACCAGAATATTGGAGGGTTTAATGTCACGATGGATGATGCCCTTTTGGTGAGCGTGCTGGATCGCGTGGCAGACCTGGGTGAACAATCGCAGTCGCTGAATGGTAGGCAGATGCTGTTCATCGCAGTACTCCGTGAGGCGCACTCCATGCACCAGTTCCATCACGAAATAAGGTCGGCCCGTTTCGGTGGCCCCGGCCTCCAGCACTCGGGCGATATTGGGATGATCCATCATGGCCAGCGCCTGGCGTTCCGCTTCGAAACGGGCGATGACATTCTTCGTGTCCATCCCCAGCTTGATCACCTTCAGCGCAACCCGCCGGCGCACCGGTTCCTCCTGCTCCGCCATGTAAACCACCCCGCAACCCCCTTCCCCAATCTGTTCCAGCAGCTTATAGCGGCCGATGCGGTCCCCCGCCTTCTCTGTCACCGCCACTTCCCCCGAACCGGCGCGCGCCAAAAACAACGGGTCCGATGAAGCCGGCGTCTCGAGAAATGTCCCCACGGATTCCTGCTCCAGGAGTAATTCCTCCACCTGCCGCCGCAAGTCGTGGTCCCCCTCACATGCTCCCGCCAAAAATTGCTGCCGCGCCTCCGGCGGAATTTCCCTGGCGCGAACGAACAGCTCACTTACTCGTCCACGCAACGAAGCTCCTGATCCCACACTCATGCGCCGGCTTTGGTCTGGTTTGGTTTGGTATGATCTAGTTCTAGTCTAGTCTAGTCCACGAGTCCTATATCCATGCGACCAGAGACCGGGCGAATCCGCAAGAAATCTCCTCATTTCCGTGCGCCCAGCGTGAGCGGTTCTACATGCCGATCGAGTGGCAGGATGGTCATGGGATTCTTCCAGACCCGGCCGAGGGGTTGACCCTCCCGATTGCGCAAGATCTCGGTGGGCGGAGACGGTGCCGGGGCATTGGTGGAACCTTGCTCGGACACGGTCAGAGGCAAAGCCAGAAAGAGCGGTGACGATGCGGCGGGACCGTTGGTCTGGAAAGCGGTTGATTCGGCCCAGATGGGCACCAGTTCGGGGCGCCTTGGGCGAGCTTTGTGGACCGGCAAGGCAAAGAAGGCGATATCCTTGATTTGGTCCCAGGCTTGGTTGCTTTCAACGCCTTCACGAAGAAGATGGCGCTGGGTGCCATCCTGGTTTTGTATGAGATAGACCGGCGCCGGCAGATCCAGACGCCGATCGTCGAGCGTGAGGCGGTACATGATCTGATTGTAATCGTAGCGCGGCGTTTTGGCGGGAGCCCCGGAGAAACTGTCCGTATATGTCCCCTCGAAGTAAAGCAGGCCCGGTCGATCGAAGAAAGGATCCTGAGTGGGGTTGTAGAAATTGTAGCGGCCATGCTCGGCTACCAGGCGGGCGAAAACCCAGGGGCCGGTCGGCGTGTCGGCTTCGCTGAACCAAACTTCACCAGGCTTGCCCGCAGCGATCATCACCCAACGTCGCCGATATTCATTCCAGAACACAGAACCGCGTCCAGCCTCGATGCTCGCTCCGGTTACCGAATCGATCAATTGCAGCCAGGCCTCGGTGCGCTTCAGGACCCCATTCTTGACCCAGGCGCGCAACCGGTCCGCCTGCAAGCGTTCGGCACCGGCTTTCCAGGAGTAACGCACGCGCCCGGTTTCGTCGCGGTCCACGGTTGTGCCGGCCGCTTTGCTGTCGCCGCTGACGCAGGTGAACGCTTCGTAGTTGGTCAGCTCCTTCATCGCCGCGATTTCGGCGCGCACCCGCAAGTTCGGATAGAGGTAGATATACTCGACTCCATCCACGCGCGCATGAAATGGGTGCGCGGAATCGTGTCCGTCATGGATTTCCCAGCGCGTAACGGACTCGAAGACCTGTCGCTCGTCATTAAACAAAGCCAGATGCCATTCCCGGGTTTTGCCCAAGCCAGCCCCAGCGGCGACCCGGGCCAGCAACCGGTCCTGACCATTCTCGCGCACCGTCATCAGGCCTTCGATCCACTTCAAGCCGGACCCGAAACTGGCGTCCGGGCACATCGGTCTGCTGAATCCATTCGTGTTCGTAAAGTAGGTGAGGTCCACGCCGATACTCGGGTCGAGCCCCCCGCGTTCGGGTAGTTCGGAGGTGGCGCCGGACGCGCCGAAGTTTCCCAACGGATAACTGGCCTGTTCCGTGTCACCCCAACACCAGTAGAGCTTTCCCTGATACGGGGTGGCGATGACGGTATCTTGTCCGAGGACCAGACCGTTCAGCACTGGTTGCCGCAACGGAACAGGTTCGCCGGCCAAAACGCTATCCCGATAGATGCCCGCTCCGGTAATGCGATAGAGCCGTTCGGCGATTTGAACACGCTTCACTTTCACTTCCGCGCGTCCTCCATACGCGGTGCGCAACTTCACGCCGCGGTTGCCGAAGAAATCCTTCGGATACTCATAACCCGGCCCACGCACATGAAAAAACACCTCCTGCTCCATCAGGCCCGGTTCTTCAAACGCGACCCGGCCCGCACTGTCGGTCCACCAAGTCGTGTTGTGAACTGTCCTCAATTCAATCAACGGCACGCCCCGTCCGGTCTGCTCGTCGATCACACGAATGACGAACGGGCCCTTGGTCGCGCCCACGGCCGGCCCTGCCCAGGCTATTCCTGCGACTATCCCGCTGACCGCCGCCAGCCCCGGCAGAATTTGGAACCAGGTCTTCATATCATCGCCACATTCGATCAAACTTCGCACGCCTCCCCACCAAGGCGCTGCGCGCGCGCTGGGATAATCAAATCAGACATCAGCCCGGCCGGGAAGAAAAGGAACAGGGGATCAGAGCGAGTCCCGATTTACAAAAGTGAAAAACTGGTGTAGCACAGAGAGCATGCCTCCCCTGCGATCCGTGCTTCAGCCGCGCGGAAAAGGCCTGCGCGCCTTCATGGTTGGGCTGCTGCTCTGGGCAGGCGGCAGCGGGCGAGCCGCAGATTTCTTCACCATGACCAACGCGTCTTGGCGATTCCTCAAAGGGCTGGGCGAAGCGTCGTCACCCGATCCGGCGGCGTGGCGGCAGCGGGATTTTAATGATTCGACCTGGGCGCTGGGCCGATCGCCCTTTTTCTATTCCACGGCTCCCACGGAACCCCCTTTCTACATGGGGGGTCTCTTTACGGGCACGCTCCTGGCCGACATGCAGAACGCTTACACCTGCGTCTTTCTCCGCATTCCTGTGGTTCTCGATAACCCGGGCGCGGCCGGCGCGTTGACGTTGGAGGCCGAATCCGATGACGGGTTCATCGCCTGGATCAACGGCGTGGAAGTGGCCCGCCAGAATATGCCGGCCGGGTTCGTGCCGTTCAACGGCACGGCCGTCCTGTCTCCGGTCGAACCCATCCCCTCGGCCAGCTACAACCTCACCAACGCCGACCAATGGCTCGTGCGAGGCGTGAACATCCTTGCCGTGCAAGCTTTCAATCGGTCGCTCGACAGCAGCGATTTTGGGTTCATGGCGACCCTCTCGTCGTCGATCGACGATAGTCCACCCCTCGTCCTGTCGCTCAATCCGCCGGCAGGGGCAACGGTTCGCGCGTTGACGAAAGTCGCCATCGTTTTTAACGAACCAGTCACCAACCTCACGGCTGGAGATCTCGTGATTAATGGGGTCCCGGCCACGCGCGTGACCACGAATGACGCGCGCGAATTCGTGTTCGAATTCCTTAGTCCGTCGCCGGGCCTGGTTACGGCCGCCTGGGCGACCGGGCACGGCATCGCCGATTTTGCGGGCAACGCCTTCGCCGGTGGCAGCTGGGGCTGGCAACTCGACCCGAATCTCCCTCCGGCCACGGTGGTGATCAGCGAATTCATGGCGGACAACAGCGGCGTCTTGCGCGACGAAGACGGCGATAGCTCGGATTGGATCGAAATTTATAACCCGGGAATTGAGGTGGCGCCGCTGGATGGTTGGTTTCTGACCGATGATCCGGCGACTCTTGCCCAATGGCGTTTCCCGGCCGTCGAACTGGCGCCCAACGGTTACCTGATCGTGTTTGCCTCCGGGAAAGACCGGGCGATTCCGGGAACGATCTTGCACACCAATTTTAAACTCGACGATGCGGGGGATTACCTCGCATTGGTGCGCCCGGACGGCACGGTGGCCAGCGAGTTTGGGCCCACTTACCCAAAACAACGCCGCGATGTTTCTTACGGCGTCGCCCGAGAGATTGTCAGTGAAGCGCTCGTGCCACTGTTCGCCGCCGCCAAAGTCTTCAGCCCGCGCGATGGGATTTTGGGTCTGTCCTGGACGGGTGAACTTCCCTTCGACGATTCCGCCGCGGCGGGTTGGCTGGCGACGGTCACAGGCATCGGGTTTGATCAAGGATCGCCCGGTGGATCTTCCGCGAGCCCATTGGGCTATTGGAGTTTCGATGACAGCAGCGATCCCACGCAGGCGCGTGACCTGAGCGGACACCAACATGACGGCGCCATCAGCGGCGCCACCTTCAGCCCGGACGGCGGGGGACGCTCCGGCCGGCCAGGGGATCGGGCGATGAATTTCGGCCCCGCCAATAACGGAGCGTACATCAATGTCACGGATGCCAGCACGGGCTGGTTTGATTCGGCCACGGCGCGGGACGAGGTCACCTTCGCGTTATGGGTGTTTGGGGATGAAAGCGAACCGGGCATTAACAGCGCCTTCTATGTGTCGCAAAATCCGGATGGCACCGGTGTGCGGGTGGCGAATGCGCATCTCCCGTGGCAGGACAGCACGATTTATTGGGACACGGGCGGTTACGCTCCCAGCCAGCGGGTCTCCTATTTCGAGCCGGACCAGACCAAGTGGAAGGGCCGTTGGAATCATTACGCGTTCGTCAAACAAGGCAGCAGCAAACAGATCTGGCAAAACGGCACGAAGATCCTCGATGGCATCAACACGGATCCTCTGCAACCGGCGCGCGGATTCGTCATCGGCGCGGGAGCGAACCTTAATCTTTGGACCTACGGGGGGCTGATCGATGATTTCGCGGTTTGGGACGTGGCGCTGGAGCCCGCGCAGATCCAGGCGTTGGCCGCCGGGGCCACCCCACTCGACCTGGATACTTACGCCCCGTTGCTTGGCGCCGACCTCGGGCCCCTCTTACGCAATCAAAACGCCTCCGCGCTGGTGCGCTTGCCTTTTATCGTGAACGCCATCGATTTTGACACGCTCCTGTTACGCGTGCGTTATGATGACGGGTTTGTCTGCTGGCTCAATGGCGTTGAGGCCGTTCGTCGCAATGTCCCAGCCGCGCTGGCCTGGAATTCCGCCGCCACGCGTAAGCGGACCAAAAACGAAGCGCGCACGGTCGAAGAATTGAATCTGTCGGCTTTGCTCGGGTCACTTCGGATCGGGACGAATATTCTGGCCTTCCAAGTCTTGAACTCCAGCGCAGCCGACGCGGAAATGCTGTTGTTACCTGAGTTGTTGGCCGGCCGGTCCAACAGCCGCGTTTATTTCACCAACGCCACGCCCGGGGCGCCCAACGAGACCGGCGTGGCCGATTTCGTAGCCGACACCCGTTTCAGCGTCGATCGAGGTTTTTACTTCAGCCCGACCAACGTTCATATCACCACCGCAACTCCCGGCGCGTATATCGTTTACACGCAGGACGGGACGGTGCCCACGCCGCTGAACGGCCGTCGAGTGGCGGCGGCAGCGGCCACGCTTGCGCCGACGGCAACCGTCGTGATCGCCACCACGACCTTGCTCCGGGCGGCCGCGTTCAAGGATGGCTGGCAACCCACCGACGTGGACACGCACACCTATCTTTTCCCGGGGTCCGTCGGCGCCCAAACCAAACCAGGCTGGCTGCCGGCCACTTGGCCGGATGGCTCGCCGCTGGACGTCGCCATGGATGCGCGCATCGTCAACAACCCGCGGCCCGGTTACAGCCTGACCAACTCGCTGCTCGCCATTCCGAGCCTTAGCGTGGTGATGCCTTCCAACGACCTTTTCAGCGCCTCAGGACTCTATGCCAACCCGCTGGAGACTGGACCGGCCTGGGAACGGGCCGCTTCGGCCGAACTGATGTTTCCGGATGGACGCCCCGGATTTCACGTCCAGTGCGGGTTACGGATCCACGGTGGGGTCAGCCGCTACAAAGCGTTTACGCCGAAACACTCCTTCAGCTTGCTCTTCCGGCGCGCCTTCGGCGCCAGCAAACTCGATTTTCCCGTCTTCCCGGCATCGTCAGTTCATGAGTTTGATCAAATTCTTTTGCGGGGTTGTTCTACTGATTCCTGGCCGGTTCAGGACGGCGCTTCTCTGAACGGCGAGCCGTGGCCGCGCTGGATTCGTGATGAAGCCAGCTATATGCGCGACCAGTGGATGCGCGACGCGCAAAACGCGCTCGGCCATCCCTCCGCGCACGGCGCTTATGTGCATCTTTATCTGGATGGAGTTTATTGGGGCCTCTACAACCTGGCTGAGCGTCCCGATGATTCTTTTGCCGCGTCTTATTTCGGCGGGCAACGGGAGGAGTTCGATGTGATCTCGGACGTCAACGATTTGCATGCGGGCACCTGGACGGCCTGGAGCGAAATGTTTTCCCTGGCTTCAGCCGGCTTGGCCACGGACGCCGCCCTGCAACGGCTGCTTGGCAATTATCCTGACGGCTCCCGCAACCCGGCGTATCCGGTCTATTTGGATCTGACCAATCTGATTGATTACATGATCCTCCACATCGCTTGTGGGGCGGATGACTGGCCCGAGCACAACTGGTGGGCTTCGCGCCGGCAAGGGCCGCAAAGCGAAGGATTCCGCTTCTTCTCGTGGGACCAGGAGATCACCAACAACTCACTGCAACGACAGCGCACTTCCTTCAGTCCCTACCCGCTTTACGCCGACGCCAGCACGTTCAACTCTCCCGCCTACCTCTACTCACAAATGCGCGGCAACGCGGAATTTCGTGTTCTCTTCGGTGATCGCGTGCACCGCCACTTGTTTAATCAGGGCGCGTTGACCGTGGCCACCAACACGGCGCGTTGGCAGGCGCGCCACGATGAGTTGGACCACGCCATCGTTGCCGAGTCCGCTCGCTGGGGCGATTATCGGCGTCCGACTCAGCCGTACCGGCGCGAACTCGAATGGGTCAGCAACCAAACCTGGATGGTCACGACCTATTTTCCCTCCAACCTGGTCATCGCCCTGAACCGCTTCCGCGCGGCCGGCCTTTATCCTCAGCTGGGTGGCCCGTCTTTCAGCCAGTTTGGCGGCAATGTGCCGGCCGGCTTTCAACTCACCGTCAGCGATACGAACGGTACCGGAGCCGCCATTTACTACACCCTCGATGGCTCCGACCCGCGCCGGGCGGGCGGCGCGCTTTCACCCAGTGCCCGTCTCTACACCGCGCCAGTCCCGATCAACGCGCCGACCCTGGTGAGGGCTCGCGTGTTGAAGAATTCCCTCTGGAGTGCCCTCACGGAGACGCAGTTCTATTCACCCCAGGATTTCACTCACCTGCAGTTGAGCGAACTCATGTATAACCCGCCCCGATTCGGAACCAACGACGGCGATGAAGTCGAGTTCCTTGAACTTAAGAACACCGGCCCGTCGCCGCTGGATCTCACCGGGCTCAACTTTTCCGAGGGCATCCAGTTCACCTTTCCAGCCGCCACCACGCTTGCCCCCGGCCAGTTTTTTGTCCTGGCGCGCAACCCCGAAGTGTATGCCCTGCGTTATCCGGGCGCGCCACTCCATGGCGTCTATACCGGGCACCTCGACAACGGCGGCGAGACCATCGCCATGTCTACTGCTCTCGGCGTGAATATCTTTTCCGTTCGTTACGACAATGCCGCCCCTTGGCCCGCGGAGACCGATAATTCAGGTCTCTCCCTGCAACGGATGAACTTCACCGTGGCCGCCACCAACGCCACGGCCTGGATCGCCGCTCCGCCAACGCCCGGTTCGCCTTTGGCCGAGGAGTTGATGGATGACGACGCGGACGGCATTCCCAACGGTTGGGAACGTGCCCATGGGTTGGACCCCGGATTTAACGACGCCGCGCAGGACGATGATCATGATGGACTCAGCAACCGTCAGGAATTCCTGGCGGGCACCGATCCGCGCGATCCCAAGGACGTCCTGCGCCTGGCCAGCCTCACCGTCACTGCGACGCTCTCAGGCCTCCGCCAGACGGTGGTGGGGTTCTCTGCGCTCTCAAATAAAACGTATTCTGTGCTCTGGCGGAACCCGGTCCTCGATGCGGACTGGACCAACCTTGTCCATGTCGGCGCTGCCCCGACTAATCGATTGGTGTTCGTGACCAACTCCCTTCCGGCCGGCATTTCGACGCGGTTTTATCGCCTCGCCACACCGCGTTTGCCCTAATCCACCGGAGGAACCTGAGCAAACTCGGTTCTGGCTACGAGATCGGATGTTGGCGGCGTGCCGGCAAACCCGCCGCTCGAACTTTCGCCTCCGTCAGCTCTGCGTCGTACCTCACACGACGAAGTTCGATCGAACCTGCGACCGGATCATAGATGACATACGCTGCTCGCGGATCGCCATCACGTGGATCACCCACACTTCCCACATTCACAAAATATCTGCGGCCCGGTTCGATCGTGAACTTGGAATAGACCCCGCCCTGGACTTGACCGTCCGAGACAAACCTGAACGGCACATGCGTATGCCCAAAGAAACAAACGGCCGTTCGCTGGTAGCTGAAACTCGCCGCCGCACCGAAACGTTCCCAGACATATCCCCAGCGCTCCGGACCGTCGAGCGTCGCATGGACGATGGAAAAGCCGCCCAAGGTCCGGACATAACTCAAACCACGCAACCATTGTTTGTCCGCCTCACTCAACTGTTTCCTGGTCCACGCTAAGGTGGCGGCAGCGCGCGGGCTTAAGTTGTCGATGGCCGCATCGGTCGAGCTGTATTCGTCATGGTTTCCTTTCACGCAAGGGATGCCGGTCGCGCGCAGATGTTCAATACACTCCCGAGGATTGGCGTTGTAACCCACCACGTCTCCGACGCAGGCGTACTGGGTGCAGCCGTGGCCTTGGGCGTCCTGCCAGACGGCCGAGAGCGCTTCCAGGTTGGCATGGATGTCCCCCAGCACCGCATACCGCAACGGGGCTGTCCCCGGATTACGACTGCTTTCGGCCAGGCTCGATGATGTCTGCATATCACTACGCACGTTGTGGGTGCCCACGCGTTTCAGCCAAATTTCCAGCAGTCGGAAAGAGGCATGAATGGGTTGAGCCAAGCCGGAATACTGAACGAAAAGTTTGAAACGCCTTGCCAGTGCCGTGCGTGGATCACTTAATGGAGCTGCCAACGTGAAAACTCACCGGACAGATGCTCTGAAGACGAGAAGTACCCTCCTCTCAAAGGTTCGCCGCGGCGACGAGGACGGGTGGACCCGGTTTTATGATCTTTATCAACGTGTGATCTACGCCGCCGCCCGGGCGGCCGCTTTGTCCCACCAGGAAGCGCAGGATGTGGTCCAGGACACTATGATCGCCGTTCGCGATCACATCGGGCGCTTCGTGCCCGATAAAGCACGCGCCCGGTTTCGGACCTGGCTGCGAATGATTGTCCGTTCGCGGATTGCCGACCAACATCGGCGACGGAAGCGTAATCCGCTCGACCAGACGGCCGGGCATCGGCCTGCAACCGAGGCGTCCGGCACGTCCAGCACCAACCGGATCCCGAACTTCAGCGAGGTGGAGCTGGATCGATTGATCGACGGGCAGCTCGAACTAGCGATCCTGAAGGAGGCCCGACGAATCACCAAAAGCCAGGTGCCGATCGAGCATTACCAGGCCTATGACCTCTTCGTGATCCAGGAGTTGAGCGCGCGGGAAGTTGCCGCGTGCTTGGGCATTCATCCAGTCACCGCGCGCGTGCACGCCTTTCGTGTCCGCCGGGTCGTGGAACGTGAAGCACGCCGATTCATCCGAGCGCTCGAACGCCGGAACCCGCTTTAAGCGCGATGGCGATTCAGGATGAGGCCTTTCGCGCCGGAGGTTCCGGTCACTCGGGGCGTATTGAGGGGGCCCGTTGCCCAAATACCGAATGCGCCCGGTCGCGCGCGTTGGCGTGGCAATGGCTTTACAAAAAGGGCTCTTTGCTAGACCAAGGCCTGCATGTCAGGAGAAGCCGCAGGCCACGCTTCAAGTCCCCTGGTGGCCAAACTGATTTGTGCTTCGCCGTGCTGGTCCCGGGGTGCGCCACCCGCCATTTTGGTAATCAGACGGCACCTGAACCTCCCGCTTGGGTCGAGGAAAGTCTGCAGCTGGCTGTGGAGAAGCTCGCCGGAGAAATTGGGGAACGAAATCTTTATCGGCCCGAGCTGGTCGGCCACGCGGCTGAGCAGACGACCGAAGGATATATCGGCGCGCAAAATCTAAGCGAACTCGAATCGATGCAATCCAGCTTTGATCTTTGATCGACACATCGGGTGACGACGAACAAAAAAGGTGACCGCAGGCGGATCCCACGCGACAAAGCGCCAAGCGCCAAGGAAGTGGCGCTTAGGGGGGGGGCTCGCGGCACCCTGGGACAGTTTTTGCACTTCGCAAAACCGACCGAAGATTCGCAGTTCCACGATTACTCTTCAAAGGGAGTTGGCCTACTGTTCAGATCAGACCAGGAGTTCTTCCCAAGGAACCATCGAATATCACTGACTTCTTTGGATGTGGATAGGACCTTATGGATAGTCCAGGGGGCAGCCAAGTCGATACCCCTCGTACGAGCTCCAAAAAACGCACTGATCAGATTAGTTCCAGATACGCGCTCTATTGTGCAAATCCAATATCCTGTAAGAGAATTCTCTCCTGGCTGGTATGAGATGAGCAGGCAATAACGCTTCGCATTCGCATAAAAGTACATGTACCATCCAAAATCTTCCTGGCCAGGCTCTTTGTCCACCGTGACCCCTTGGCGGGGCAGCTCGGCGATAAACCACGAGGCGACGTCATCGCCGAAGCTGCCTGGATTAATGAAATAACTACGCTCCTCCGTAGTGTTAAAGACGGTGCTTTTAAACTCAACCTGACGTGAAACGCTCATGAGCTGAAAGTATTGGTTTTTATTGGTTTCTTTCAGGGGTCGTGTCTCGGCATTCGACATTCAGACATGGATCGCTAGAGCTAGCAAAGCCGCAGAGCTTTGCCCAATTGCACGCTCACCGAAGCAACACGCAACTCCTCTGGGGATTCATCGCGCTACTGAGCCACCTTCTAACAACGCCTTGTGCGGCCTTCGCCGCCCACAAAGCTTTTCATACTTTTCATATGTAAAGGCCATTGCGTGGTCGCTGCTCCTACTCGAAACCGAACGTCGTATCAGTAAATCGCCATCCGCCGTCCTCCTTGACGAATTCAAGAACGGTCCCGTATCGAGCGTTGTACTTCAATCGTAATTCCGCCCTTTCAAGAGAATGAGATCTATCTACCGGAAAGTCTGTAAAAAATAGCGTGGGGCAGTAGAAAATAACGCCCACACTTAAAAATTAACGCCAAGAGCTAAAAATTAGTGTGGGAACTAAAAGATAGCGCCAGGAACTAAAAGTTAACGTGGGGAGATAAAAGCTTCAAAAAATAGCCGATACCACCTGTCTGACGGTCTCCGTTGTCTCCGTTATCTTATGCGGAATTCCGCATAAGGCCACGGAGGCAACGGAGAGAGCAAACAGAGAAGGGGTGTTCAAGAGTTCAAGTTGCTCCACACGAAAGAAGAATCCCCTCACCATTTAGGGGGAATTTTAAATTGTCGTCAGTGGGGAAAATAATTGTCGCTGGGCACCTTGCTTCCAAACCGGGCTCTTTGCTAAACCAAAGTCCGCATGTCAGCCGCCGCCGCATTGGACAGATCGGGAATGAGTGAAAAGGGTGCGATGAGACGGGAGGCTCTCTGGCGAAACCGGCTGGTGCTGGCCGGAAGCAGTCTGGTGCTGTTGCTGGTCTTGGCGGCCTGGTTGGCGCCGTTTGGGGTGAAGGCGAAATGGCTCCGGAATCCCATTCAACAAATGAGCGCCGGCCTGGATGCGGACGGCATGCCGCTGCCGCCGGGCCGGCAGTTCTTGGCCGGCACCGACAACTTCGGGCGCGATGTGTTGAGCCGCGTGCTGCACGGGACGCGGGTGTCGCTGACCGTCGGAGTGGCGGCGATGCTGGTGGCCACGATCATCGGAGTCTGGATCGGGATGCTGGCCGGTTATTGGGGAGGGAAAATGGATCTGCTGCTGATGCGTTTCACGGAGATGAACATGACGCTGCCCGCCATCCTGCTGGCGGTGGCGTTGGCCGGCGTGATGGACGGCCGCGTCGTGCATCTGCATCCCGCGGCGTGGCCGTGGCATGGACTCGACCTGCAGTTGAAGCGCGGGATGGTCAGCTTGTTTTTGATTATCGGTTTGGTTTGCTGGCCGGGCATGGGCAGAGTCATTCGGGGACAGGTGCTGGCCGTGAAAGCGCGTGAATTCGTGCAAGCCTCGCGAGCGTTGGGAGCTTCGGACACACGGCTGATCTTGCGTCATATCCTGCCCAACATTCTCCCTACCGTGCTGGTGGTCGCGGTGATGTTGACGGCCAACGCCATCCTGTTGGAAGCAGGCCTCGGTTATCTGGGGGTCGGGGTTCCGCCGCCCGCGCCGACGTGGGGTTCGATGCTCTATGAAGGCCAAGCCTATTTCATCAGCGCCCCGCATCTGGTCATGGTGCCTGGGGCCGCCATTGTGCTGACGGTCCTCGCCTTCAACCTGCTGGGGCAAGGTCTGCAGGAATGGTTCGACCCAACCCGTGAACGAAGACGCTAACTGGCTCAACCAATTATTCGCCTGCTCGAGACTATGACCGGCCGCTTTTTGTTCCGACTTTTCTGGTCCGCGCTGACGCTCTTGGGCACGGCTCTGCTTACTTTCCTTCTGGTCAACGTCGTGCCTGGCGACGTGGCGCGGGTCATCGCCGGTCCGAAAGCCTCCCCCCAGGTGCTGGAAGAAATCCGTCAGCGCTATCATCTCCATGAGCCGCTCTGGAAACGGGCTGGTTACCATTTCCGTCAACTGGCGGCCGGGGACCTGGGCCATTCATTTGTTACGGACCAGCCCGTAGCGGAGGCCATCCGTGCGCGGTTACCGACGACGGCCGCGCTCACGGTCACGGCAGTGGTGATGTGGATGTTGCTGGCGGTTCCGCTGGGAGTCAGCACGGCAAAATATCGAGGATCCTGGTTCGATCGTTCGACCCTGGTCCTCGCCACGCTTTCTCTGTCCTTGCCCGCCTTCTGGCTGGCGCGCCTGCTGCAATACTGGCTGGCTTACAAGCTTGGCTGGTTCCCAGTGGCCGGGTTCTTGGGGTTCGCTCATCTCTTGCTGCCGGCGGCCACGCTGGCCTTGCTTTATGTCGGGTATTACGCCCGGCTCATTCATGCCCATATGATCGAGGTGCTCGACAGCCCTTATATTCGCAGCGCCCGCGCCCAGGGAACTCCGGAGCGTGTGGTGCTGTTCAAGCATGGTCTGCGCAATGCCCTGATCCCGGTCGTGACCATCCTGGGCATGGATGTAGCAGGACTGCTCGGGGGGGTCATGTTTACGGAGAACGTGTTCGCCCTGCCGGGCATCGGGACGTTGGCCGTGCAAAGCGTGTTTAACCTGGATGTGCCCGTGATCATGGGCACCGTCTTGTTTAGCGCCTTCCTCGTCGTCGCCGCCAATCTGGTGGTCGACTTGCTCTATCGCTGGATCGACCCACGCCTCCGCTGAGACTCCCTCGTTGCAATGCGTCCAACGCGTCCTCATGAATGATGAATTCAGTTGCGGAATGCCTCGTCCGGCTGATCCTTCCGGTGCGTGAACCTGCTCGAGATCCAGAATCTTAAAGTCCATTTTCCGGTTCCACGCGGGTTGTTTGGGCGCGCCAGGGAATTTGTGCGCGCCGTGGACGGTGTGAGTCTCACGATCGCACCGGGCGAAACGGTCGGATTGGTCGGCGAAAGCGGTTGCGGCAAGACGACGCTGGGCCGGGCGGTGATCAAACTGATCGAGCCAACGGCCGGCCGGATTATCTTTGAGGGCGAAGACATCGCCCGGTTGAAAGGGGCGGAATTGCGCGCCCGCCGGCGCCGGTTTCAGATGATCTTCCAGGACCCTTATGGATCGCTGGATCCCCGGCTGACGGTGGGGGATATCATCGGGGAAGCGTTGGATATTCATCGTCTGACGCCGCAACCTGGGGCGCGCCGGCAACGGATTGAAGCGTTGCTGAAGGACGTGGGCCTGGACTGGTCCCAGGCCGAGCGCTATCCGCATGAATTCAGCGGAGGCCAACGGCAGCGCATCGGGATCGCGCGCGCCCTGGCGGTCGAACCGCGCCTGATCGTGTGCGATGAACCGGTGAGCGCGCTCGACGTCAGTGTGCAGGCGCAGATCATCAATCTGTTGCAAGACCTGCAACACGAGCACGGCATCGCGTATCTCTTCGTGGCCCACGATCTCGCCGTGGTGGAACATATCAGCCGCCGCATCCTGGTCATGTACCTCGGCCGCATCGTCGAAGCCGGTCCGGCCAAGACGGTCTGTCGTTCCCCGCAGCATCCTTATACTCAAGCGCTGCTTTCGGCCGTTCCGGTGGTTGACCCCGACTCCAAGCGAAAACGCATTCTGCTGAAAGGCGACGTGCCATCGCCGATCCATCCGCCGGCCGGTTGTCCCTTTCATCCGCGGTGCCCGGTTGCCGAACCCCGCTGTCAAACCGAGACGCCGCCCTTGCGGGAAACGCAGCCCGGCCGCTGGACCGCGTGTCATCTGGTGAAAGCAGAGAACGAATTAAGGGCCGAAACACACAGGCGCGACTCCCTCTCCCCTTAACGGCGCGACTCCCTCTCCCCTTAACGGGGAGAGGGGGTGTCCTCGGCAACGTTTTCCGAACAAGGTGGACTGTTACCAGATAGGCTACACACGTTCGTGGTCTCATGACCTCCGCTCCAGCGCCGACAACTACACACCCGTCAACCGGGCCCCGCCGCGTTTGAGGCAATGGGCCAGATACGGCAGCAATTGTTTCTTGCGCGAAACCACCCCGGCCAGTTCGAAGACGCCTTCCTGGACGGCGGGGTAATCGATCTGTTTAAGGAATGTTTCCGGGCCCGCCACCAGCAGAAGGGAACTGTTGCTTCCCACATCCGTGACCAGGAGCGCGGAAAAGGCGTAGCCTTTTCGGGCGCGATAATCTTCCAGGGCAGACAAAACCGCTTCTTTGCGTTTCCAGAATTGATCGAACCCTAGCTCTTCAATTTGAGCGACGCTAAAGACGCGGCCCTGTTCCTTGAACTCCTTGCAATCGGCCACGATCGCTTCGGCCGCAGGCAGCGAAGTCAGGACGGACCCGGAGCTGAAAAGTTTTTCGGTAAAGCGACCGGCGTCAACCTCCGCGATGCGCTCCAGCTTCTTCAGGATCTGGGCATCGCGTTCCGTCGTCGTCGGCGACGTCAGATTCAGCGTGTCGCTGACCAGCCCGGCCAGGAGCAGGCCGGCAATGGGTTTGGGCAATTCCACCTGGTTCCGGAAAAAGCAGTCCGCCACGATCGTGCTGGTGGAGCCAACCGGTTCGTTGCGGAACAGAATGGGTTGCGTGGTGGTGAGCGCGCCCAGCCGATGATGATCGATGATCTCTACAATCTCCACCTGGTCCGCCCCGTGCACGGCCTGGGACAGCTCATTATGATCCACCAGAATGAGTTGACGATGAACTTTCTTGAGAAAGTCGGACTTCGACAGGATGCCGACCGTGCGTTGCTCATCATTGAGCACCGGAAAAGCCTGGAAGCTGGATCCGGCGGCGATCGCCTCGATGCTCGCCAGCGCTTCGTCCTCGCGGAAGGACTGGAAATGTTCGTGGATCATGTGCTTCACCGTGATAGCGGCCCGACAAAGCATGGCGGTGGTGGTGGTGTCGTGCGGGGATAAGAGCAGGGCTACTTGCTGTTTCGCAGCGAAGTCCACCATCGACTGCGAAGGCGATAACCCGCCAGTCACCACCACCGCGCGCACGCCCTCGCGAATGGCCAGGTCCTGGATCTCGAGCCGGTCACCGACCACGACCACCAGCCGTTCGGGCGGATAATTGGCGAGCCGCCGGGCGAACGACTCCAGATTCATCGCGCCGATCATCAGGATTAAATCCTCTTCCTCGGCCGGCTTCACACTCACCACCAGGCGGGCATCCAAGGTCAGGGCCAGGTTGTCCAAGGACGCCAGTAACCGGCGCGAGTCGGTCAATCGGCCGGGAGCCGGCAGAAAGAACTTGGACATCTTGAAAACGGAGATCAGGCCCTGACAACGGCCCTGTTCGCTGAGCACCGGCAGCACCCGGATGTTCTTGTCGTCCATCACGCCCAAGGCATGCGCCACGGTGGCCTGCGGCGGGACGCTGATCACGTTTGTGGCCATCACGTCGCGCACCTTGGGGGCTACGTCCGCCACGAACCGCGGAGCCGCCACCCCGAAGGTTTCCAGAACAAAATCGATGCGATCGTTGGTGTCGCCGCATCGCGCCGCCTCCGCCTGCGGCGAACCGGTGCGCCGCTTAAACTCCGCGTAACCGACGGCCGAACAGATCGCGTCGGTGTCCGGGTTCCGATGCCCGATCACCAATAGTTCGTTCGCGCCGTCACTTGCACTCATGCGTCCCTCCAGTAGATCAGCCGCCCGCCCAAGCGGCAACTGGATTCTGTTCCAGTGCGGAGTGCGGAGTGCGGAGTGCGGAGTGCGGAATGACGAATGACGAATGGCGAACGTGTTCAGGGAGCCAACGCATGTCTGAGACATTTCTTGCTCTTACTCTTACTCCTTACTCTTACTCCTGAGGTTGAAGGGCTGAGTAAGAGTAAGGAGTAAGAGTAAGGAGTAAGGAGTAAGGAGTAAGAGTAGGAGTAAGAGTAAGAATCGAGACAGGCCTCCATCGTGTTCGGTTACTGCAGGAGGAACTCCATCAGATCCGCCAACCCTTGCGGAGTGAGGCCTGCTTCGAGTCCCTCCGGCATCAATGATTTGCCCTGGCTGCGCATGGCCAGGATGTTGGTGCGGAGGATGGCAGTCTCCACGTCTCCGGCTTGGCGCAAGGTGAGGCTGGCCGCGGATTCGTTGACGATAATCCCGGTCAGGTTCTCGCCGTCGCGCGTTTCGATTTCGTAGCTCAGGAAGCTGGGGTTCACTTCGCGATTGGGGTCGAGAATGTTCACCAGCAGTTTCTCTTTGCCCGCCGCTTTTATGGTGGCGAGATCCGGACCGAGGTTATGGCCCAATTGACCCAGGCGATGACAGATGGCGCAACGATCGGTAAAGATCGTTTGGCCTTGGGCGATATTTCCTGACAGTTGCAAGGCCGGACGCAAGGCATCAATTGCTTGCTGGCGCCCGGCAGGGATCGAGGCAGCCAAAAGACGTTCGGCGTGCTCTCGCAAGGCCGGATCCTTTTGTTGACGCAGCAATTCCACCTGGCTGGCATTCAGTTCGGAGCGGTTCACCTGACCCGCTTCGATCGCCTTCAGGAGCAGGCGGACTCGCTCGGTCCGGGTCAGCAGCATGGGCAACACGGCGGCGCGCAGGCTGGGCGTCAGACGCGCCCAACGCGCCAACAGACCCGACGCGACTTCAGGCGACTGCAACTGGTTCAGGGAATTCAAGGCGGCTTTCTGGAACTCGGGCGTGGCCACCCCCGCGAAAGGCTCCTCCGCCGCCGCGAGCGCGCACAGCGTGGCCACGGTGTCCGCTCCATGACGGTCATGAGCCAGCAACTGGACGCCCGCCAGTCGCAGCGGCGCCGCGGTGTCGCGCTCGGTCAGGATGCGGCGGGCAAAGCTGAACAGGCCGCGCAAACGGCCATCGGCGTCGACGGCGCTCAGCGTCCGGCCGGATTTACGCAGGCCTTCTCCGAGACCACTGGTCACGGACAGCGCGTTGATCTGCAGGTCTGCGCGGCCGGAGGTGGCGGCCGCGCGCATCAACACGACGATGAAATCAAGCACGTGATCGATCTCCTCACGTTCCCCGCGCGCACCAATCGACTGGGCCAGGTCCCTGAAAAACAGGTGAGCGGAACCGGGTCCGCCGTCGGTGAAAAGGGTCTGGGCCACCTCGGCGGTGAGCAGGTTCATGGCGCCACCCGCCAGCGAGCTCATGATCGCAGCCCGCATGAGCGGTTGATCGAGATCCCATTGCGGCGCGCGGGAATTCGGATCCAGATCGCGATAACGCAAGATCCGGAACAGACCCTGGCTGCGCGCCGGCTCGGGCGATTCCCCCAAGGAAAACGCCGCTTGCAAACGGACCGTTACTTCGGGATCGCCGCCAAGGCGCGCGACTTGTTCCGCGAGCAGAGTAGGACCGGCACGCAAAAACGGTTCGGCCAGGCGGATGGCATGGCCGCGCACGCCAGGAGTGGCGTCCACCAGCGCTTTGCTCAAGTCCGGCTCGCCCAGGGCGCCGAGCGATGCCAGCACGTAAAGGGCATGGAGCCGGCCGAGCTCGCTTTTTGGGTCCGCGGCGAGTTTATGCAGTGGGGCAATGCTGGCGCGATCACGTCGTTCGCAAAGCAGGCGGGCGGCGGTGTCGCGATGCCAGCCATTGGGATGCGCCAGGGTCCGGACCAATTCGGCCACGCCGGCCCGGCCCAGGGCGGGAGCCTTGGAGGCTTTGAAGCGAGCGGGCGCCAGCCGGTAAATCCGCCCGCGATCGTTGCCGCTGTTTAGATCGAGGTGTTTCTTTAACGTGGGCGGCAATGACCACGGATGTTCGATCACCTCTCGATACATGTCACAGACGTAAAGCGTCCCGTCCGGCGCATTGGCGAATTGGACGGGGCGAAACCAGTTGTCACTGCTGGCCACGAACTCGACGTTCGTCTCGTCGGCCGGCCGTTCCCCACGCACGGTCAAGCCGGCTGGCTGCACCTTTTTGTGATGGATCAGGTTGCTGCCGCAATCGGCCACGAACACGTCGCCCACCATGTCCTCAGGAAAGGCGTTGCCGCGGTAAATGGTTACGCCCGTGGCTCCGGTGAAATAACCGCTGGGCCGTCCGCCCCCTTCGACAGGACCCGGCACCAGCCCGCTGACGCGCCATCGGGTGCGGATCACGCGCCAGGGTTCATCCGGACTGATCCGAAAGACCGGGGCGGCCCCGCCATCAACCGCCACGCTGTCCAGCGCCGCCAGCATTGGGAAGAATGAATTGCGCGCCGCATAACGATCCTCATAAAGCAAGGTCTGCAAGTGGCTTGAGTTGGAGCACACGAACTTGCGCCCGCGATTGTCGAAACTCATTCCGTGCTGGCCGCCGCCGCTTTCCGGCCGGAGTTCCAGGGTGCGCGGATCGAAAGAGAAGTCGCGTCCGCGCAATGACCAGGAGGCCGCCAAGGCTTGACGCGCGGCCTCGGGCGAGAGCCCGCCTCGCTGCAGCCAGGCGCGGACGAAAGGCGAATCGACCAGATGCACGTTGCCGCCGCTAAAACTGGTGGCCCCATGGATCCGGTTCTCCAGCGACCAATTGAACGAGTTCAGCAAAGCTTGAACGTTGAGCCGGTTGGTCTCGAAAGGCGCATAGTCCGAGGCGAACCCGGTGAAGACGGTTTCCCGCACATCGGCGATGCCGTCGCCAGTGGTGTCCTTTAGGTAAAGAATGTCCGGCGTTGCGCCTACGAACACCCCTCCGTCCCAACAGGCCACTGCGGTCGGCCAGGGCAGATCCTGCGCGAACACGCTGCTGTGCTCGAAACGCCCGTCGCCGTCGTTGTCCTGAAGCAGCCGGATTCTGCCCAGACGTTCTGGACGACGCTCCGAGTAATCACGCATCTCCACGACATAAAGGCGGCCGTTCTCATCAAAGCTAAGGGCGACCGGGCTGATGACCAGCGGTTCCGCCGCCACCAAGTCGAACCGAAAACCGGGTTTGACCCGGAACGTGGCTCCGGCTTGAGCTGGTTCCTTCGGCCCCACCCGGGGCAACTGCGCGGGCTCCACTTCCGGATCGGCCGCCCGCAGGTTCAAGCCGGCCGCAGCCAGGCTCAGACCAAGCGCCCAGGTCCACGCGCAAAGCCAGGATGCCGAAACCGGGAAGGGCAAGGTCATAGACGGGCGATGATGCGAGGAAATGCGATGGGGGAAAAGCGGAAAGCGGAAAAGGGGGAAAAGCGGAAAGGGGCCTGCCCGCCGTAGCCCGCAGGGCGAAGGCGGGTCCCACGCAAATGCTGCTTAAGTTGTTTGGGGTCCTCGCCGAAAGGTTGGGAGGCTCCGGGCCGGCAGGCGCGGAGTCTGCGTGGTGATCATGATTGAGCGAGCACATGTCAACCTTGGGTTCCTCTGAGAAATCGGGTTTTTGGTCGGTCCGACGTCGGTTGCTGGCCAGTTACGCCACCGCCGGTTCAGGGTTCAGGGTTCCCGGTTCAGGGTTTCGGTCAAAAACAAAAGAGTCTTTGGACATGCTGCTGGTCACAGACCCGCGCTCCGCGCAATGTAGTGGCGAATCCGCGAAGGCCAAGCCCCGAACCCTGAACCGGAACCTCAAACCCTGAACCGAACAACCCTGAACCCTGAACCCAGAGGAAGTGTCGCGGCGTTGTTTTCCAGTTTTGTATCTGGTGAACCGACCCTGTCCATCGATCCAGCGAGCCTCCAACCCGCCTGCGCCGGCCTGGACCGCGGCGGCCTGGTCACCGGCGTCTTGATGGATGGAGCCGGGATGATCCTCGTGCTGGACCTCGCCCGGCTATTGTTGTCCGCCAGCCCGGGTGCTCCCGGCGCGGCGGCCGAGCCTGTTTCACCATGGATTACCCCGACATTGAAATCTTTCTGAAGCAAAGCATCGGTCTCGACGCCACGACCATTGGTTTGTCGTCGATCGAACGCGCGGTCCGACGTCGTGTGCAAGCTTGTTCTCTGGGGGACTGGAAGGAGTATCTGGGCCGCATCCGCGCTTCGGACGATGAACTGCAAGCTTTGATCGAAGCGGTGGTGGTGCCCGAGACGTGGTTCTTTCGCGATAAGACGGCCTTCACCGCGATGGTGTCCGTGGCCCGCGCCGCCGGCCAGCCGGGGGGATCGGTTGGGAAACTGCGTTTACTGAGCGCCCCCTGTTCCTCAGGCGAAGAACCATTCTCGATGGTCATGGCGCTCTTGGATGCCGGATTCGGGCTCGATCACGTCGAAGTCGACGCGTGGGACATCAGTTCTCAAGCGTTAGCCAAGGCCCGCTGCGCCGTCTATGGGAAGAACTCCTTCCGAGGTCAGGATGTCGCCTTTCGCCGGCGTCATTTCGAACCGATCGATGGCAAACACCGAGTCAACGAGCGCATCCGCCAGGTTGTCACGTTCCGCCAGCTGAACCTGCTGTCGTGGGAAAAGCATCTGCCGCCGGCCTGCGCGGGGTATGACTTCGTCTTTTGCCGGAATCTCCTCATTTACCTCGATCCCACCGCCCAGGGCCGCGTCCTGGAACTCGTGCAACGCGTCCTCAAGCCCGCCGGGCTTCTGTTCGTCGCTCCCGCCGAAGCTGGGCTCTGTCTCCGGGCCGGTTTCCGATCGGCCGGCCTGAGCAAATCCTCCGCGTTCCGTCAAACGATTCAATCACAGCCGGCCGCGTTGAACCCGCCCACGGTGGCCAGCGCCGGTATTCAGACAGTTTTCCCTCCGGATAATGACGGGCTGCCGACGAAGGCCTTCCTGGGCTCACCGGGCCGTGCCCCGGCCCCCGCCGACTCATCGGGATCGGAAAGTGCGTCCACCGATTTTGTTTCGCGCCTGGAGATAGCCCGGCATCTGGCCGTCGAGACCATCCGCTCCTGCGGCGATGCGCTCCTCACCGTCATCAATGATATCCTGGATTTTTCGAAGATCGAGTCCGGGCGCCTTTCCCTCGAGGAGCACCCGTTCGAGTTGCGGCTTTGTGTCGAGGAAGTGCTGGAATTGCTCGGCCCCAAGGCCGCCGACAAAAGCCTCGACCTGGCGTGTCGCATCGATGAGTCGATCCCGCCGGATTTGACCGGCGATGTCACCCGGTTGCGCCAGATCCTCGTGAACCTGGTGGGCAACGCCGTCAAGTTCACCGAACGCGGTGAAGTCATCGTCGATGTGCATCCCGCGCCGGTTGCCTCCTTGATCGGGGGCGCGCCCCGGCTCGCGCCCGTCCTTGACGCAGGCGGCACCGAGTCGTTCCTGATCCAGTTCTGTGTGCGCGATACCGGCATCGGCATCCCCGCGGAGAAACAGGATCGCCTGTTCAAGTCGTTCACCCAGGTGGACAGTTCAACGGCGCGACAGTACGGAGGCACCGGCCTGGGCCTGGCCCTCAGCCGGCGCTTGGCCGAACTCATGGGCGGCGAAATGTCCGTGGAAAGTCAGGCCGGCCAGGGCGCCACCTTCCGCTTTACCATCCGGGTCAAACAAGCTCCTGCACCAACCGCCGCGCCGCTTCCCGTCGGCCTGTCCGGCCAGCGTGTCCTGCTCGTCGAAGATCATGCCATCAATCGACAGATTCTTGGCCAGACCCTTTCCCAGTGGGGTATGTCGACCGTCGCCGCCGGCTCGGAGGCGGAAGCGCTGGCCAATCTGCAGAAGCTTCCTCCCTTCGACGTCGTGATCCTCGACGCTCAATTGCCCAATTGCGACCCGTTCGCGCTGGTCGAGCGCATCCGCCAATCAACCGCCGGTCAGAATGCCGCCTTGGTGTTGCTTTCCTCAGCCCAATTGCGCGCTGGAGATCCGCGCGCCCAACGCGCTGGCATCGTGGGAGTGATCTCAAAGCCCATCCGGCATCCGCAACTGCGCGACATCCTCCAGCGCACTCGGGCCGGCTTGTCCATCGTTCGGCGCGGCCCGCTACGTTCCGAGATCGACCGCACGCTGGCCGAACGGTTGCCGCTTCGGTTGCTCCTGGCCGATGACAACCGCGTCAACCAGAAGGTGGGAACGGCCTTTCTGGAAAGGATGGGCTACCACGTCGAAGTCGCCTGCAACGGTCTCGACGTGTTGCGCGCCCTCGACCGGCAGTCCTTCGATGTCATCTTCCTCGATGTGCACATGCCCGAGATGGACGGCTATGAAGTCGCCCGGCGCATCCGCGAAAAGTGGCCGGGCCTCGATCGGCCCTGTGTCATCGCTATGACCGGCAATACCACGGATGGGGATCGAGAACTTTGTTTGGCCGCAGGCATGGATGATTACCTGGCCAAACCGGTGCGTGCAAAGGAGCTTGAGCGCGTTCTGCTCCACTGGGGACCACGCCGGCGCGGGCCGGATCGCAACATCTCGGCGGGCGACTTCGCGCCCTGAGGGGCCGGCGATGGTGAGTGTGAAGATTGGACATTTTGAGAGCTTCTTTGGCCTTCCTTTGTCGGAAGCTTTGTCGGAAACTGATACGATTTCACTTTGACAAGTTTCCGACAAAGCTTCCGACAAAGGCCCCGCACAAAATATGTCCAAACTCCAGGTGAGTGTGCAGCCACCCGGGCGTATTTAGGCACTGCCCCCCGAGCAATGCAGGTTTGGTGCGCGGCGTTTACGCCGCTTCATCTTGTTTCGGGCCCGGGCGTAAGACTAGCCGACGCTTCGTTGCAAGGAGGAGTAAGAGTAAGGAGTAGGAGTAAGAGCAAGAGTCGGAAACTGGCTTTGTTTGTTTGTTTCACACCGTTCTTACTCTTACCCTTACTCCTTAATTTCCATCCATGTTCCGGCGCGGTTACAAGTCGGACGCAATCTTCCAAATAGTTTTCACACGGCCTGTAAAGGCCGCGGTCCCCGGCGCAGGATCCGAATGCGACCCCCCCCACCGCCATCGACACCTGGGTCTGGTCTTGGGCGTCCTCGGCGGGGTATGCTGGCTCCGAACTGCGTTATGAGACGATCGATCCTCCCCAGCTCTGCCAAATCCAACGCCCCTTTCACAAAGAGCCCGTTTGCAACCCAACGTGTCTGTATGGGCATCCGTTTGCGCGGAATCTCGTTGTGCCTGCTCGCCGCCATTTGCTTGCACCTCCCGGCCGCCGCCGTCGCCGCTTCTTCGCTGCAAGCCGGCGTCGCGCGCGTGGACCTCACTCCGCCCCTCGAAATGAAAGCCGCTCTGGGCGGTTACGGCGCGCGGATGAGCAAACCCGCTACCGGCGTGCATGACCGCGTCTGGGCCAAAGCGCTGATGCTTCGCCAAGGGACTCAGCGTCGTGTCATCGTCACTGCAGATGTCCTTGGGTTCCCGCCCGGCTTTCGCGAAGCTGTCGCCGGTGCTTTAGCCGCCGAAGGATGGCGGGCTGACGACTTGCTCCTGCTCCCCAGCCACTCGCATACGAGTTTGGATCTCACGGCATTGAATCCAAAGAATACTTTCCAAATCCCCCAGCTCGGCTTGTTCCACCGCGAGCTTCACGAATGGACTGTAAACCGCCTGGCTGAGGTGGTGCGAAAATCCGCGAATCAGCCCGGCAGCGCCTTGGTGGGATCAACTACGAAATCGTTGGCCGGCTGGAACCGCAATCGCCGCCGGGCTAAAGAAACAGACCGCGACCTGACCCTGACACGCTTCGACGCAGAGAGCGGCCGGCCGCTTGCCGTGCTGGTGAACTGGACGGCCCATCCCACCTTCATGGATGCCGAGCATATGGAATTCTCCGGGGATTGGCCGGGCCACTTGCAGCGGACGCTCGAAGCTTTGATTGGGCAGGATGTCACGGTGCTGTATTACAACGGCGCAGAAGGCGATCAGTCTCCCACCCCGCGGGCCAATGGCGGTCCGGCGTGGGAACAAGCCGAGCGCTACGGTCGGGAATTGGCCATCGAAGCCTGGCGGGCCTGGCAGACCGTCCAGACCTCACCTGCTCCCGAACTGGCCTGGCACCTCGAGCCGGTCACCTTGCCCCCCCACGTGCCGCACCCGGACTTCACCAAAACCGGCGGGAAAGAGTACGGCTTGAACCAGGAAAACATTGGCCTGTTGTTGGAACGGATGTGTCCTGCAACCACCCATTGCCTCGCGGTCCGGATCGGCGACCTGGTCATCGCGGGGGTTCCCGGCGAAATGGCTGCCGGGCTTGGGCTCGAAGTGAAGGCGGCGGTGCGCCGTGAGACCGGTGCGAAACATGTGGCCATCGGCGGCCTGGCCGACGAATGGATCAGTTACATGCTGACTCCCGAGGAATATCGCAAAGGCGGCTACGAAGCCAGTGTCAGCTTTTACGGCGAGACACTGGGTCCAACCATCGCGCAAGCTGCCGCGCGCGCGTGCGCCCAGCTTCGTTAACACGCTTCACACGATCTGGTCGATGACCTTGCCTTCCACGAAGGTGAGTCGCTCGTTGCGGCCGAGATGAGGATAAGTCAAGCGCGTCTGATCCAGGCCGAGCTGATGCAGGATGGTCGTGTGGAGATCGCGGAAATGAACGGGGTTTTCGATCGCGCGCAACCCGATGGCGTCGGTGGCTCCCACCACCTGGCCGCCCTTGATTCCGCCTCCCGCCATCCACATGGTGAACCCAAGATTATGATGATCGCGGCCTTTGCCTGACTCAGCTTCCGGCGATCGGCCGAATTCGCCTCCCCAGAGCACGAGCGTGCTGTCGAGCAACCCGCGGCGATGGAGGTCGAGGAGAAGTCCGGCCATCGGCCGGTCCGTTTCCGCCGCTTTGCGCAGATGATTTTCTTCGATGTCGTTGTGAGCATCCCATTGGAGATTGCCCGGTCCTCCACCCGCGACCACGCAAACGAAGCGCACTCCGTTTTCCACCAGTTTGCGAGCCAACAGACAACGTCGGCCGTAGTCGTGCGTGGGTTGTTGGCCGATGCCGTAGAGTTGCATGGTTTCGGCCGGTTCCTTGGAAAGATCGAACAGCTTGGGGGATTCGGTCTGCATTTTGAACGCCAGATCGTAAGCGTTCAGGCGAGCGTTAAACTCTTCGTCCGCCGGGGTGGAGTTCGCGCGGTTCAGCTCGTTAATCAATCGAAGCGTGCGCCGGCGTTGCGCGAGGGTTACGCCCGCAGGCAACTCGAGGTTTAGGACCGGACGTTCGCCGGGCCGGAACATGGTCGGCTGGAAGACGGCCGGCAGAAAACCATTGGCGTACATTGGCTGCCCCGCTTCCAGGGCGCCTTTCGGATCCGGCATGACCACGTAGGCGGGCAGCGATTCGCTTTCCGAGCCCAACCCGTAGGTTAACCATGAGCCCATGCTCGGATAACCGGGCACGATCCGGCCGGTGAACAACTCATATTGTGCCGCCGAATGCACGACCATGTCGCCGTAACAGGAACGGATCACCGCCAGATGATCCGCGCAGGTGGCCAGATGCGGAAACAAGTCTGAGATCTCCAGTCCGCTCTGACCATGCCGGGCAAAGGTCCGTTTGCATCCCAACAGTTTTGCGCCGGTCTTGACGAATTGATATTTCGCCTCGCCAAATTCCTTCGGACGCGCCTGGCCGTGCAGCTGATTGAGCAACGGTTTGGGGTCGAACGTTTCCAGATGGCTCGGCCCGCCGGCCATGAACAAAAAGATCACCGCCTTGGCTTTGGCTGGAAGATGCGGCGGCCGTTCGCTGAGCGGGTTGATCCCTGCAGCCCGCAGGTCTTGTGGACGAAGGATCGAGGCCAACGCCAGCGAACCAAACCCGCAAAAGGCGTCGCGGACAAACTCGCGGCGCGTGCGGGTGAGGCGGCTGTGCGCAGCTGCGTTACTGGACATAGAGAAACGCGTTGAGGTTAAACAGGGCCAAGGCAAATTCCCGAAGGGGTTGTTCCTGCAAGAAGGTCGCCGCCAGCCTGTGTTCAGCGGAGGTCGGGCTTCGGCCGAGGGCCAACGCATAAGCGCGCTCAATCAGGGCGCCGAGATCGCCGCCACTTTCTCGTTCCAAGCGCTGCGCAAACGCCGTGGCCAACGCATTGGAGAGTTGCCCATTGAGCATTTCCAACGCCTGGGGCGCATGCGTGCTCGACTCGCGCCGGCCGCAACTGGTCAGTAGCGGCGGCTGGTCGAACGTCTCCATAAAGGGAAGGCGCAGGTTCCGTTTGGCGATGAGGTAAATGGAGCGCCGATCGTAATCACCCGGATTGCGGCTCACTTCCCATTGGGCAGGTTTATAAAGCAACTGCACCAGCTCGGAATCGACCGGGACCATGACGCTTGGCCCGCCCCGCCGCGGATTTAACCGGCCGCAAACGGCCAGCATCGTGTCCCGGATTTCCTCGGCGGAAAGCCGGCGTTGCTGGAAACGCCAAAGCAACCGGTTCTCCGGATCGATGCGTCCGGCCGCAGCCATCACCGCAGCACCGGCTGGCTGGCTGGATTGTTGATAGATGGCACTGCAGACCATCAGGCGGTGCAGCGGCTTGAGATGCCAGCCGTTCCGCACCAGTTCCGCGGCCAGCCAATCGAGCAGTTCGGGGTGACTGGGCCGATCTCCGTTGTGACCGAAATCATTGGGCGTCTTCACCAGACCCACTCCGAAATGATGTTGCCAAAGGCGGTTGACGATCACCCGCGCGGTCAACGGATGCCGCGGATCGGTCAGCCAACGAGCCAGCTCCGTGCGCGGACGCGCCAGATCCATCGGCAATTCGGGCAACGACTCGTCCACCAAGACACTGGGCGGACGCATCGCCACTGGTTCACCCTTTTTCTCCCATTGCCCGCGGTGCAAGACGTGGATGGCCGTGCGTTGATCGGTATCGTTGTGGATGCTCGGAATGGTGGCCGGATAAGACGGCATTTTGGATTCCAACGCTTCGATCTGATTGTTGAGCTGTGTTCGTTCCTCCCCTTCGGCTCGATCCGCCGCCTGACGAAGCCGGCGCAACTCGCCCTGGGCGGCCTTGCTCTTCGCTTCCCAATCCTTCTTTTCGTCCGCGGAGACCAGCAGGATGTCGTTCTCCTGGCTGGCGGCAAAGTAAGCCTGCAGCCGGTAATAATCCTTCTGAGAGATGGGATCGAATTTGTGATCATGACACCGGGCACACCCGACCGTGAGGCCCAAAAAGGCCGCCCCAATCACATCGGTCCGCTCGGTCAAGACTTCATTGCGGCTCAGCGCGATCTCCGGATTGCCCGCGTTGCGGCGCACCGGGCCAAGCCGATGGAAAATGGCGGCCGTGAGTTGCTCCTGGGTCTCTGGAGTCAGTTCGTCTCCGGCGAGCTGTTCGGTGAGAAAACGGTCGAACGGTTTATCCTCATTGAACGCTTGAATCACATAATCCCGATAGCGCCAGGCCTCGGGAAGATGGCGATCATATTCGAAGCCCTCGGTTTCGGCGTAACGCACCACATCCAGCCAATGCTGCGCCCAGCGCTCGCCGAACTCCGGACGATTCAGCAGCCGATCGACCAGACGCTCGTAAGCGCCGGCTGAGGCGTCGTCCAAAAACGCGCGGATGTCTTCGGGCGCCGGCGGCAAGCCGATCAGATCAAAACACAGGCGCCGGATCAGCTCGCCTTTCGACGCTGGGGGACTGGGATCCAGTCCTTTCTCTTCCAGGCGCGCGAGCACGAAGGCGTCGATCGGGTTGTGCGTGAGGGCACCACCTGGAGGCGACTGAGGAAGCGCAGGCCGGCGCACCGGTTGGAACGACCAGAATTGGCGCGCCTCCGTTGCGTTCGTGGAGGCGGGTGGCGGCGAGGCGGAGGTTGGATCAGCAGCGGCGCGCGCGAGGCCGTGGACCAGAGCAATCCCAAGCGCGAGGACACGGCAAAATGCCGACCGCCAACCAGCTGAATGACGCGAGACGCCAAACCCTACGAAGTCGTGACGGTTCATGGGCTGTGCGCAAAGCGTGACGGGTCCGGGCTGGCCCGACAATCCCAAGTTTAGGCTGCGGTCGGGGGGGCGCATTCACCCGCTGCCCCTGGAGCCAACGTGACCTCGTGAGTATTTAACATGCTGACCGCGAGAATCGAATACACCCAGATCCTGACCTCAAGTACCCCGTAACGAGTCGAGGGGCAGGGATGTCAATGGAGTAAGCCACAAGGATACAGCACGGGCGCATTTTGTCGTGCGGGCGGAGACGTGTTTGAAATTGAGCAGGAAGCCACTCAGCAATCACAATGGATACGTCTCATTAATAATCACTAACAACTACCAAACAAACCCATTCGGGGGACACACACATGAACAGAACGGTTTTGACGATCCTGACGATCTGGATGGCCATCCTCTCCGCTTGGCCGGCCGCAGTCATAGTCAACAAGGCGGGCACGGGCAATTACACCACGATCCAGGAAGCCATTAACAGCGGCGCTTCGCTCGTCACGATCACCGACAGCGGTAATTATATCGAGAATCTTGAAATCGGTGACCCAGCCATCGGGGGTGACCCGGTTACCTTAACCTCCAACCAAACCGGCACGAACCGTCCGGTGATCACCCCAAGCGCGGCCAAGACCTACATGACCACCCGGCGGGCCAATCAAGGGGCGGGGTTCGGGCTGTTTGCAAATAACTCCGTGGTTTCCAACTTGATTATCGAGGCGCAACCCGACCTGGCCAACGGCGCCATGATGGTGATGGCGACCAACGTGCTGATCGAGAATTGTCTGTTCCGAATTTCCAGCGGTACCCTCGCCACTTTGGCCGCCATGAATTCATTACTCTACTTTGCGCAGCAAGGAGACGGCTCCAACCTGCTCAATCCCGGCACCAACCCGACTCCGGATGGACCGGATTCCAACGGCTGTCTGGTGCGCAATTGCGAGTTTGCCGGGATTGCGCCCGACGCGAACCCGATCGAACCCACCTCCCAGCAGCCAGGTTATCTCACCCAAAAGGGATCCGGCGGAACCGGACAGGGGTCCGGTTACGCGCGCATGGATCACATCAGCGACGGACGCGATGTGTTTGTCACCTTCGAAGGCTGTTATTTCCATCATGACCTGGACTACGGGATTTTTCCGACCAACGGCCGGGAGGGAGCGGGTTCCGTGAATGTGATGGTGAAGAACTGTCGGTTCGATGCCAACGGCAAGTTTCAGGTGCGCGGACGCGGCGCGAATGTGTTTGTGGAATCGTCGGTTTTCACCCGCGCCAACCAGGCCCGCAACGGGGACGGTGAGAATTCGGCCGTGTCCATTCAAACTCAGGATGGCCATATCCCATCCGGCAGCGTCAGCAATTGTGTGTTCGTGAATTGCGGCAGCGCCAACGCCCAACGGGCTTATTACGGCGGCATCAATAATCATAACGGCAATCAAATGAACGTCGACCGTTGCACATTCGTGAATTGTCTGACGGGCGTCGGAGCCGGCACCGGCGGGTCGGGAACGCTCTCCGTCAAGCACAGCATCTTCCATCAAATCGGCAATAACGTCCCGCCCGCCATTGGGGCCGACGGCGGCACCCTCACGCCCGACAGCCCGGATCTAGTGGATGGATTTTACGCCGCCTGGACCAATGGCTTGGTGAACTTCGGAACCACCAAATGGTCGGCTGTTTTCAACCGGTTTACGCCTGGTAGCTCCAGCCAAATCCTGATCGACAATTGCCTGGTCGGCACGATTGCCTCGGAAGACACGCGTTCCTGGGATGATGCAGTGGCCGCCGATGAAGTCCTGGGCTGCCGCTTATTGGCCGGGCCTGACACCGATTTCCAAGGTGCCGACTCGGTCACGCGTGCCGTCCCGATCTTCGCCAACACGGACCCGGACGCGCCCAACGCGTTTCAATTAACTTCGGCTTCGCCTGGGCAGGGCCTGGGCGCTGACTTGGCGCCGGTGTTGGAACCGAGACTCAAGCTGACTCGATCCGGAAACAGCATCACCATTTCCTGGGCGCAACCCTTATGGATGAAAGGTTACGAGCTGAAGAGCACTCCCAGCCTGAGCGCCTTGGCTTGGACCACCGTGCCGGGCGTGGTGGATAATGAGGTCACCCTCAATATCGCCCCAGGCACTCAGTTTTTCGCTGTGCTCAAACAGTAGGGTCTTAACGTAAGCCGAGGCTTGCCCGCCGTAGCCCGTGTGGCGCAGGCGGGTCACGAGGCTCTGAACTTTCTTCCCGACAGATGCGTTGGGAAACGACCGAGCCCATCGGCAATCGCAAATCGCAGATCGCAAATTGGCAATTGGAGGGCCGGCCGCAATTCCGCACTCCGCATTCCGCACTCCCGCCTTCGCCTTTGGCTACGGCGTGGCAGGCCGCATTGGATTAGGGCAATTCCTGGATGGTGATGTCTTTGTAGGAGGCTTCGGTCGGGCCGCCGGCGTGGACCTGCAGGCCGATTAGCCCGTACTGCGGCAAGGACTCATCCGTCTCGGTGTAGTTGATCATGTCGACGCCGTTGATCCAGGTTCGGATCTTATTGCCCTCACAGCGGATGACATAAGTGTTCCAGGCATCCCGTTTGAGCGCTTGCTCGACCGCTTTGGGGTCGGGTTTGGTCAACACTTTGTTGCGACGCGATTCGTCATAAAGGGCGCCCCACCAGTCGTCGCCCATGTCGCATTGGTAACCGACCATTTCATTGGGCGGATGCTTGGCCGGTTGACTGCGCACCTGCACGCCGCCATTGATGAACCCGCCGGCTGCCGTGCCGACCAGCTTGAATTTCACTTGCAGCACAAAATTGGTGTAGCTGCGTTCGGTGCGCAGGAACTCGTTCTGCGGAATCTTCTCCTTTAACGACCCCCCCACAAACGCGCCGTCTTCGATCCGCCACGTCTTGTTGGTGTCGCCCACCCAGCCGTGGAAGGAACGGCCATCCGTCAGCGACACCGTGCCAGCGACCAGGCGCTGCGGCAGAGATAACAAAGCCAGGGACAAAAGGAGAAAGAGAAACAGTTTCATAAGCTGGATGGTTGATGATCGGAACGCGATATAACCGGAGCGGTTCACCATGTCGAGTGGCGTTTCTAACCGCCGCCACCGTTCCTCGCGCTTCGCCAAGGTTAGTTCTTTAGTTCCTACTAGGAGCCGCTGATGCGGCCGAGGCAGAAGAATTCGGTGAGTGGCGACGGGGCGATGACGGGCACCTTCAGGTCCGTTTTCTCTTCGCGCGCGAGGGCGACGAGTTTGTCGATGTAACGCGAGCTGAGCACGACCCCCTGGTTAAGCAAGAACACTTCCTTGGTGCTGGGGGACGGGACGTTTTCGGCCAGCATATCCAGTTCGCGAAGTTGACCGAGGGACTTGTAAAGAGTTGGGGCCGCCTGGCGAACCACGTTTATGGTCAGCGTGATCCCCGGCAGCGCCAGACGATGCCTGCTGACCTGGGCTTGCGCCGGGGGGCGCACGTTAAAGCTCGTGGTCCGCATCGAACGCGAAATCACCGGCATAAAAACCGTGCTGCCCTTGGCGCTTAGAAAGGTCTTTATGGCCGTGCAGAGGAGATTGAACGTCTCAGCCAGAAAATCCAAAAGCTCTCGTTCCGAGACCGGGATGCGCCCAAGCATGGCCTCGAATTTGGCGACCGCAGAACCGTCGTCCGCATCGAGCAAGAGATCGACCCAGAGACCATCGGGCAAAAGGATCAAGGGCGCCCAGGCCGTGAAGATGGCCTCCGGCGCCTGGTGGCCTTTGTCGAGCGTGGAAGCCGCGGCGCCGTTCAGCCCGATCTCCGCCAGGGCCCGCACCAGTAGTTCGTTGACGCCGTCCGGGGCCAGCATGGCCGGCGTGGGCGCCTGCCTGGCCGGACCCGGTTTCAGGACAGTTTCCGCCCGGAGATTTTGTTTGCCGAACAGTTCGCCGAGCAGGTTATGGCGTTGCAGCAGCGCTTCCATCTCGCTGATGTGATGCTGCAGGTCCTGTTGATAAGCGAGGGTTCGTTGCGCGACGCGCAGCCGGGCCAGCAACGACATCGGGTCAAACGGTTTGATCAGACAATCGTCCGCCCCGGCGTCCAAGCCCCTAATCACATCGTCCCGATCGCCCTTGGAACTCAGCAAGAGCAGATAGGTCCGCAACTTTCGCGGTTGAGCCCGGACTCGTTTGCAGATCTCGACTCCGCTCAGAGCCGGCATGATCCAATCCAGAATGGCCAGATCCGGCGGGGCCGGCCCGGCCAGGGCTTTCAGCGCGGCGTCGCCGTCTTCCACGGCTTGGACCTCATGCCCCAGTTTCACCAGGAGCGCCGACAGGAGCCGGCGGATCAGCGCGTCGTCGTCGGCGACTAGAATCTTCATTATTCAGTCAGCGCTTTGGCGACGGCATCGGCCAGCAATTGGCGATAAGCCGGATCAGCCAGCCGCCGGGCTTCCTCCGAGTGGGTCAAATAACCGCCTTCGATCAGAACGGCCGGCCGCTGTTGTCCCCGCAGCACGGCCATGAACCTGGCCCTGCGCACCCCGCGATCATTGGCGCCGGTGGTTTGGAGAATGGACCGGTGCAGCCGCGTGGCCAGCTGCACATTCAAATCGTCGAAATGATTGTTCGGATGCGCCTCGCGCGGGTCATCCTCGTATTCCCGCAACAGGCTGGAGGGCATGCCGGTCGGCGTCAGACAGTAGGTTTCAACTCCGGAAAGCTGATGGTTGGGGCCGCCCGAGTTCAAATGCAGGCTCACGAACAGATCGGCGCCGACCCGATCGGCAACCGCCACCCGCTCGGCCAAGGCCACCTCGGCGTCGTTGGTGCGCGTGAGCACAACGATCCAGTGGCTGGCCGCGAGGCGTTCCTTGAGGCGCAACGCCCAGTCCAGAGTGTAATCTTTCTCAGGCGTGTGCGTGGCCACGCTCCGAGTGCCGCTGTCTCTTCCTCCGTGTCCAGGATCAATAACGATCGTGCGCGTTTTCAACGGCAACGGCCACAGCACACTCAGCAGCGCTTGCAGCGTTTTCTGCGCGTCGATCGAATGGATATAGGGCAGCCCACGAATCAACCGTGGCGCAAAGCCGAGTCCGTATTCCAAACCCCTGATGTTGGCGGTGTGACTGCCCATCTTGACCAGCACCAACCCGTTGCTGGTTTGAAGTTGATAGACAGCTTCCGTCCCGTTGCTGAGTTGAATCGGTTTGCCCAAACCATTCAAGCGTCCCCAGCTTTCCAGAGGCACCCACGCGTTCACCCATTCCCGGGGCCACGTCGGCAAGCCCGAACCGCCCGACCCA
>DATLUX010000398.1:0-2830 GCA_035577805.1 Verrucomicrobiia bacterium | reverse complement strand
CTCCACTAATCGAGATGATCAACTGACCTTGCCCGGGTGGGACGATGATGCCGAAGGCGCGTTGACTTCCATTGGTCCCGGCCAATCCGATCACGGGCACGTCGTTGGTCAGGGGCGTTTCGGCCGTGAACGCAACCTGATCGACGTAGCCGCGATCATTTCCGAGTGCGACCGAAGCGTCCTTGCGGTAGCGCCACCGCAGGGTGTGCGTTCCAGCAGGGACCGGCCAGGCCCGTTCCTGCCAGGGTTGCTCGCCTGACATGGAATCCAACTCCTGCCCGTCCATCAGGAAGCTGAGGAAATCGTAATCGGCCTCGGACGAAACCATCCACCAAAAGCTCAAGGTCCCTGGGCCTGTGATCGCGGTTTCAAGATAGGACTCCTGCTCGTCGCCGATGGGCCCGCTGGCGGCGGCATGCCCGCCGTCATGAGTCGACTCGGTCTGAGCCACCCATGATTTGGCGCCGCCGGTGGCCCAAGTGGCTTCCGGCAAATCCAACGATTCTTGCAGAGTCAGCGCAATGAAATTGATCTGGATGTCGAGATAAGGATCCCCGCCCGAGCGACCTTTGGCCAACGTGGTGATGGAAACCAACCGCAACCGATCCCGGAAAGTTTCTCCCACAAGCAGCGGCGCGTCTTCCATGTTCCCGTACGCGTCGGGGTGAGTGTCCAACAGGCGGCTGGCCGAGATGGTGCCTGAATCGTTGCCCCACTTCAAAACGGCGCCGTTGGCCGTCGCGTCGTTGCCCGCGTAACCTTGCCGAAAATCGATCCAGTAGTCCATGGTTTCATCCCCTACCCGAATGCCGACTGGGATGCGGATGGCGTATCGACGCGCCTGTTTGAGAGTGCCGCCCTGATCCTGGGCGAAGATCCGGTAGACGCCGCTGGCCGTGACGGTGTGCAATTGGCTTTCTGACAGCCAACCGTTAAGAAATTTGAAGTTGGCGTTGTAATGATTGTTGTACGAATAGTTCCAGGCGTTGCCCAACACATCAAAGGGGTTTCCGTATTCGCGGTGCGTGCCGTCGGCTCCGATGACGGAGCTGGAAATCCACGCGTTGGCATGCCAGTTGCCAAAATTATGTCCGAGCTCGTGCGCCGTTACCCCGCGATGGAAGTCGCCTTGCACCCAGCTGCCTTTGGCCCCGACATAGCCCAGGCCACCCCATGGAAATCCGATGTTCGCAAAAGCGACGATGTCAAAGTCGTAACCGCTGTCATTGAACCCGGCGGCGGTGGCCGATTGGCGCGCGTCCTGGAGCAGGGTGTAGGCGTCCTGGTTGGTCGCGTAGAAACTGCTCGCGCGCGGCATGCGCAACACGGGGGTCACGTCTTGGGTCGCGAAATTGAACTGGTTGAACGAATTGGAGCGCATGAAACCAGCCACATCCGCCAGGCTCGTCTGCGCGGTCGGGATGCTGACCGGGCCGCCAGGAGCGTCTGCAAAATCAACCAGCATGACTAAGATCGATCGATTCCCAAGGGTCGCGTAGGCGCGGGACGTCGGCGCAAGGGACCCTGGCGCTGAATTGGTCCCGCCTTCCGCGGCGCGGATGCTTTTCTCCAACACCTCGAGGTGCCCACCCCGGCACAGCCAATGAAGTTGGTCCCCCGATGCCGCCAGGACCGTGTCCGGCCCGACCGCAGGTTGGCCCGAAACGGAACAGAAGGGTTCGCTCTTCTTGAGGTCCGCTGGCGGTATCTCGCCGGGCTCCAGCACGCGCAGCGCGCTGTCGCTTAACGCCAGTTGTCTGTCCAGCGCCACGCCGTGCAGGGAAATATTGGAGGAAGTGCGTTGGCTTTTGCGTTCCCCATAGACATGGGCCGTGTAACGCTCGCCGCGGAGCACCGCCTGGCGCAGACTCGCCGGCGCTTCCTCTGGTCGGCCCTGAGGCGGCACGGTGGTGAGGACATCCAAATCTCCTTTGCCAGACACGGTCTGTTCCAGTTGCTCGCGGATGTCGGGGGGCAACTGCTGGCGCAGGGTTGACGGGACGGTTTCGGCCAGCGCTTCTCGCGGGTCGGTGGTAATCAACGCCAGGAAGTCTTTGCGTCGTTCCTGCGCCAGGGTCAATCCTTCGGCTTCCAGGACCGTTCGCTGGCTCGGACTCGCCGCCAGGTAACGCTGGGTCCACTGCGAGAACGCTGCTAGCCCCGGCTGTGCCTCCATTCCAAAGCGCGTGCCCCATCGCTTGGCCAGTTTGACGGATGCCGTTTTCGTTGGCGAGTTGCTCAGGCCGGCCGCTGCGGCTGGTTCGTTGCGTGGAGTCGGAGCAGGCGAGGCTGGGAAGGCTGCCGCCAAAGGTCGGCCCGGTCTCGCGCCCGGCGCCGGCGCCGGCGCCTCGCGTTCGTTGACGGCGTGACGCCGTTCCTCTTGGTGGTGAGGAGATTTCTGCGCATCAGGCAGAGGTGATCCTGGCGCGAAGAGCCGAAACAACACATAGGCCGTCCCCAAACCCAAACCCAACGCCATCCCTGCACGTCGAAACAACCGCAGGCCAGAGCTTTCACGAACGCTTTTGTTCTTCATCCACCCTAACTACGGGAACGGTGGAATTTCCTTACGCCGTATCGCAGGTTTCCCGGTTCGGGGTTCAGGGTTCGGGGTTCCCGGTTCGGGGTTCGATGTGATTAGAGTTCTCCCTCCTCAAGTGGAGTTTTTTTTCACGGCCGAAACGACGTATGAGCCGTGACACCAACCGTGAACCGTGAACCGTGAACCCTGAACCGTGAACCCTGAACCCCGAACCGGGAATCCTGAACCCCGAACCGGGAATCCTGAACCCCGAACCGGGAATCCTGAACCGGTGCCTCAGATCTTCGT
>DATLUX010000397.1:0-3548 GCA_035577805.1 Verrucomicrobiia bacterium | reverse complement strand
TGAACCGTGAACCCCGAACCGGCCCCCTGAACCAAATGAACCAAACTCTGCGCTTGCAATCGAGCATCGCTTCGCTAACTTCCACGCTCCGCTTATCCCGGATGACCGGGGCGGGTAAGTTATTTCAATTTCATTATGGCTACAGCTAACGATCTTCGTCGCGGCATGGCGATCAGCTACAATGGCGACGTCGCCGTGGTTCTGGACAGCCAGCATCGGACCCCTGGCAATCTCCGCGCCTTCGTCCAGGTCACCTTGCGCAGCATTCGCACCGGCAAATCTTCCGATGTCCGCTTCAGTTCCACAGAGAAGATCGACGTCATCCCGCTCACCACCAAGAAGATGGAGTTCAGCTACAAGGACGCTGAGGACTTTGTGTTTTCCGATCCGGAGACCTACGAGACGGTGACGCTGACGCCCGAGTTGGTCGGGGAGGCGCGGAATTATCTGGTCGAAAACGCCCAGGTCACCATGACCTTTGTGGAGGAGAAAGCCGTCCAGATCGAGCTGCCGCCCAGCGTGGTGCTGACCGTGAAGGATGCCCCCGAAGGCATCAAAGGCGATTCCGCCAACAACGTGCAGAAACCCGCCATCATGGAGACCGGGATCACCTTGCAGGTGCCGCTCTTCATCAAGACCGGCGAGAAATTGAAGATCGACACCCGCACCGGTAAATACATGGAACGCGCGTGACGGTTCGCCGGTTCGCCGGTTCCCGGTTCAGGGTTCAGGGTTCCCGGTTCGCAGTTCAGGGTTTCGGTCAAAAACAAAAGAGTCTTTGGACACGCTGCTGGTCACAGACCCGCGCTCCGCGCAATGTAGTCGCGAATCCGCGAAGCCCAAGCCGCGGACCCTGAACCGAACAACCCTGAACCCTGAACCCTGAACCGTGAACCGTGAACCGTGAACCTTGAACCTTGAACCTTGAACCTTGAACCTTGAACCCTGAACCGTGAACCGTGAACCGTGAACCCTGAACCTTGAACCCCGAACCCTGAACCGGGAGCCATGAAGATCAAGATCTGCGGGATCACGCGATTGGAAGACGCGCTGGCCGCAGTGGAGGCCGGAGCGGACGCTTTGGGCTTCATGTTTTATGCCGCCAGCCCGCGCTGCATCACGCCCGCGCACGCCACACCCATCATTCGCGCGCTGCCGGCCTTCATTGCCAAGGTGGGGGTGTTTGTGGACGCTTCCGAGCTGGACGTTCGCAGTGTGATCGAGGAATGCGGGCTGGACACCTTGCAGTTCCACGGCCAGGAGACGCCAGAGTTCTGCCGCCGGTTCCGGCAGAAGGTCATAAAAGCTTTTTGCATTCGCGATCGCGATTCCCTGCAGGCCACCGCGGCTTACTCCAGCGAAACCTGGCTGCTGGACAGTTATGTCCCGGGCAAACCTGGAGGCACGGGAGCCACTTTCAATTGGGCCTTTGCGGCCCAAGCTGTCCAAAGCGGCGGTCGCGTGATCCTGGCGGGCGGACTGACTCCAGAGAATGTCGGCGCCGCGGTGCAACAGGTGCATCCCTACGCGGTGGACGTTTGCAGCGGGGTGGAATCAGGGCCTGGCTGGAAAGATGCCGGCAAGATCAAGGCCTTTGTGCAGGCCGCCCGGACCGCGGGCGCCAGACGCATCTGAAAACTGAATCTGACGCCGCCGACGGTTCCTTCGTCACTTGAGCATTTAAAGAATCTCCGCATCGTGCGCGAAACCACTGGCGGCGAGTACGGCCGTAGCAGGAATCGCTGGCTTGGCTGGATTTGCTGCATCATTTGCATCTTCGCCCAGCGAGCCACGGCGCAGGAACCGCTGTCCGCTGGCATAGTGATCGAGGCGAACGCGGTCCAGGGAGCGCTGAGCCCACTACTCTACGGCCAATTCCTTGAGTTCATGTTCGAAGGAATCAAGGGGGGCATGCAAGCTGAGTTGATTCGCAATCGCAGCTTCGAGGAAGCCGCGAATTCTCTAGGGCTTTCGCGTGATTGGGAACGATACCCCGACGATCGTAACGATGATTACGGATTGGCGTTGGCCTGGGACAACCAGGAGTTTTATCCACCCCGCCCACGTCGCGAAACGCCGGGCCGCCCGCATTCGATGCGCATCGACGCCCGTGCAGGCGTGCTCCTGCGGCATGGGATCTATCAGAGCCGTGTGCCGGTTCGGGCGGGAATCGAGTACCGCGGCTATCTTTGGCTGAAAACGAAACAGTTTGAGGGGCGGCTGGTGGTGGCGTTGGAGCAGGACGTAACGGACGGCGAACTCTACGCTGAAGCGGGCCTCGGCATGGGCGCAGGAGACGCGCCATGGAAGAGGTATCCATTCCTGCTGAAGCCAGGCAAAAGCGATCCGCTTGCCCGTTTCGCCGTTCTCGTTGATGGACGCGGCCAGGTGTGGGTCGACCAGGTTTCGCTGATGCCGGCCGATGCAGTCGATGAGGTGCGGGCAGACGTATTTGCCAAAGTGCGTGCCTTGCGACCCGCCTTTATTCGCTGGCCGGGCGGCAACGTGGCCCAGGATTATCATTGGCAATGGGGCATCGGCCCACGCGATGAACGCCCCACCTGGATCAACCTTTCGTGGAAAAACGAGCCGGAGCCCAGCGACTTTGGCACGGACGAATTTATTCGGGTCTGCCGTCGGCTGGGCGCCGAACCGTCCATCACCGTGAACGTCGAAGGTCGCGGCGCCACTGCGGCCGAGGCCGCAGCCTGGGTCGAGTATTGCAACGGTCCGGCCAGTTCCAATTACGGAGCGATGCGCGCGGCCGGGGGACATCCCGAGCCTTACGCCGTGAAGTACTGGGAGGTCGGCAACGAGATCTGGGGCAACTGGGTACGCGGACATTCGGATGCCACGAGGTATGCGGAGAATTTCAATCGTTACGCAGCGGCGATGCATTCGGTCGACCCGACCATCCGGCTCATTGGCGTGGGTGACAATGACCTGACTTGGAACCGTACCGTCTTGCGTCGGGCCGGGAAGCGCATGGATTACCTGGCTATCCACCACTACTACACCGCCAAAGAGACGCAGGGTGATCCGCGAAACTTGATGGCGCGGCCGCTCTATTATCAAAATTTCTACGACACCATGCGGGGCTTGCTGCGGGAGGCAGCGCCTGGCCGCTCCATCAAACTCGCGATCAACGAATGGGGTTTGGACATTCCCGAACCACGTCAGCATTCCATGGAAGCCGCCCTCTATGGCGCGCGGCTGCTGAACGTTTTCGAGCGGACGGCTGATCTGGTGCACATGAGCGCGGTCTCCGACTTGGTCAACGGCTGGCCTGGCGGGATCATTCAGGCCAGCCGGCACGCCCTGTTCGTGACGCCGACCTACCTGGTCAACCAGCTCTACGCGCAACATCACGGCGCGGAATTGCTGTCCAGCAAAGTGCAAAGTCCCACCTTCGACAGCAGCCTGGAAGGCAAGGATGTCCCTTATCTCGACGCGACCGCGAGCCGCTCGCAAGATCGGGCGCAGATCTTCATCAAGATGGTCAATACTCATCCCACCCGATCGCTACGCACGAAGGTTTCGGTGACTGG
>DATLUX010000396.1:0-4238 GCA_035577805.1 Verrucomicrobiia bacterium | reverse complement strand
ACATCAAACACACGAGGAAAGCAGGTACAGCAACACTCCGTTTGCCCAAAAGCCGAAGCCAGGTACAAATAGTCATGCCCCTTGGCAAGCATTCTTCATGCCCGCTTCTGCTCAAGTGCGACCGCCCCCCCCCAAGCCGCGTCCCGCAACCCAATTTCAAGACAATCCTGAGTTGCGGAATGCGCAAATTGCGGCTTCTGCATGGATCGGCCCGTCCTTGCAAGCCTTCTCGGACCTGTCTCCGAAGCTTTTTCAATAGGTGCAGGCCCAACGCGGCATAACGACCAGCGAACGCGAGCCTCACGAAGCCCAAGAGCTCCTCCCCTCAATAGGCGCCCAAGCAGCTCTTCGCGGACCAAGTATCGGCTGAACTCCCGCTTGATCGTGGCAGGGCATTTTCCATAATGCCAAAAAGGTTTTCCTTGGCGGATGGGGTTTCATTAAAAATGGCCGACATGCCCTATGCAAACCGGGCATCGAACTGCGAGATCGAACCTGCACGCCTGAGACACCATCTTGGAGAGGTTTACTGCGAAACGCCAAATCCGTGAGCACGACGGCCCTGGCTTGCGATCGGAAATCCATTCCGCGTATCCAAACCACTGTGGTTCATTCCAAGACCCGCACATTCTTGGGGGCACTGGGGCGAGCTCCAAAAATGCCGTTCAACGGAAATGGGTAGGGCAAAGGCGTATAACCCGGCTTAGGAGTCGAGCCGTTATTGATGTAATCACGACCTGCTTTGATCCAGGCCTGGATGCCTCCCGGAGGCGGATAACCGCCATCATAAGTCCCGGCGTCCATTCCGTCATTGGACCAGACATAAATGGGCTCCGACACCTGGCCGGTGGTGATTCCGGGCTGATCCCGGCCCGGATAGCCGTTGGGACTTGGTCCGTCAAAATAACCCTGAAACGATCCACCAAACGGCCCTAATGACTCGCGATTGACCGTGTCAAAACCCACGGTCCCTGAGGTGCTACAGACGCGGCTGCCCTGAGCAGAAAGAGAGGAGGAATTGAGCTTCCACAAGGTCCCGTTGCATGTGCCCCAGGTACTCTGATCCAGGGGTGGACACGCCCGATAGTACATCAGGATCACGCCGTTCCAGGCCCCGCCAGATCCACCATAGGTGTTGCCAAACACCACGCCCGTCCCGCCCCGAATAGTGGCGGCACGGAGATGCGTCGAGGAGTTATTCACAAACGAGTTGGAATAAATCTCAAACGAATGCATAGACCTGCGGTTTCCGCTATCCGTCCCGTGGAAGCCGACGGAGATATTATTAAACGTGTTACCGCGGATGACCAGCCTGGCTCCGCCATACGCGTCGATGGAATCTTCCGCCTGTGTTGAATAGTTAAATATGTTGTCTTCAATATAGACAGCGTTGGTCGAACCCAGCGTCAAGGGACGTGTCCAAGGCGTGAAGCCGCCGTCCGAACTGTCGGAGCTTCCCCAGACAGAAACAGATTGGACCGAACCACTAGTGGCCGTGACATCGAACACGTTGTTGTCGATCAGGCCATAGGTGGATTTCGGGATGATTCCGCGACTGATCGCTGATGGGATCAGCAGGCGATTATGGTCGAAGCGAAACCCGACAGTCGCCTGGCTGCCATCGACGTTGACGAGCCCAGCGGAAGTGTGCGTGCTGCTCGCCACAACAGTGAAACCGGAGATACGAACAAAATTTAGACCCGTCACATCCGCGTTGATCGCCCCGGCGGTCGTTCGGTCCGTAATCACCGTCGAGTCAATCCCGCTTCCAAGAAGAGTGAGGGCTTTTCCACTGATGGCAATGGGAGTCAGCCAGGTGGCCGACCCGGGGGGAACCATCACGGTATCACCGCTCGTCGAAGCATCGATAGCCAATTGCACGGCGGAAGACAGCGTGGATGTGGCGACGTTTGTCCTGGCACTAACACTACTTTCAAAGACTTGCACCGAGACAACAATGAGACACAGACAACACAGATTTCGCATACTCTTGGATCTACTTGACCTGTAACAATTCAGACCGGGCGCACGGAGTGATTGCCCCCTGCACCCAGACGAGTGAGTTACAGCAAAAACGGCGCCAAGCAATGTCACCCAGCCAAAGTAAAGATCTAGGCACCCTAGCAACAGTTGAAAAGCCTTAAGTTCTTGGCCTGCTTTCGCGTTGGCATGGACACCTGGCAAAAAAAGTAGACCCGTCCAACAGCCTACGCCTGCGGGTTTAAGTCTGTTGTGCTCCAAGTCCGGGGCGATCTTCTTCCGCACGCTCCGAAGTCGGAGCGTCTGATGCAGCTTCTCGTCGGACAGGCTGGGTGGCCACTGATCGCGAGTAGCGAACCGCGATCAGCCACAACCAAAACCCGACGAGGTGATTCACGTTGAACGCGGCCTCGGTGTAGTTGTAGATAATTCCGCTCAGAAACAGCCCCAGATAAAAATGTCCCAACGCCGACCCGGTTGAGAGTTGCCTCAAGGCGTTCTTGCCCGCCGCGATCAGTACTCCAACCAGCAGGGCCACTCCGATGAGGCCGCTATTTAAATAAGTTTCCAGGTACCCGTTGTGGGCCTCCGTCAACGCCCAATTCTCGGACAGTTTGATCGAATCCGCGGCCAGCCAGAAGCTCCCAAACCCTGTCCCGATTAGCGGGTCAGTGCCCGCATCAAGCGCCGCCTGCCAGATGATTGTCCGGCCCGTCAACGTGACGTCGCGCCCTAATCCGCCGACAATCAGCGTCCGGAGTTCGGGGATGCCGATCAGAAGCAAGGAGAAGAAGGCCATCCCCGCGCCACACCAACTCAACCGGCGGATATTGCCCTTGAACGCCTGGAAGTGGGACGCCACAAACACGATCAAGCCAACGACAAAGCACACCGACGAAGTGGCGCTGCGCGCGATAATCAAGATCCAGACCGACAGGACCAGGAGCAAGACGTCCACCACCATGGTGACGCGCCCTCCTCGGCTCACGGGCCGGCCGCGGGCCTCCGCCAGATTCCACACCAACATCAGTCCGCTTAGCAGGGCCAGAACCCCAAGCGCATTTTTGTTGGTCGTCACCCCGCAGTAAAAGGTGGTGCCGACCCATCGGTCGTATCCCCGGCCAATCGCCGGGTAATATTTGATGAAAAGCACGGACAGCGGGAGGAGGAAATACGGACAGACCGAAAGCACCCGCCGCACCGCCGCCACTGGGTCCTTCTCCGTGACGATGATCAGAATCATAATCACGTTTCCCAAATCCTTGAACCATCTCTTGAACGCGACGAAGGGGTAGTCGGACCACGCAACGCTGATCAAAAGATAGGCGTGAAAGATCCATAACCATCGGTTTTCTGCGAAGATTAGCCGCCAATCGATCCGGCGGGTCAGCAAAGCGATCAGACCCAAAGCGATCAGCAACAGCGACAGGTTGCGATCGAGGGGGCTTCCTTCCATGGTCGCCTCGACGTCCGTCACCAACTTGGCCGGCTCGAACCAATAGCCAACCGGCTTTGAAGCATTGATCCCGACCCAGACAAAGGGCAGCCACAGCCCGAGCCGTAATCCTCTGGTGAGCTTGGCCTGACGACGAAGCGCCCAAAGAACAAAAGCGACGCATAGACAACTGGCGACAGCAGGGGTCATGGGCGCAAAAGCAGGTGCCTGACCATCGAGGGAAGAACCTCGTCAGGCCTGCTGGGAGGAAACCTCTTCGACCGACTCGGGCGCTTGAACGGGCGCCAGTTGGGCGATTACCGAGTCAATCACGGTCGAGGTCAAAATGATCTCTCGATAAGGAATCGGCAAGGGCGCGCCCTGGGTGATGCATTGATAAAACGACTCGATCAGGAACTTCATTCCTGACTTCATCTGAAAATCGTTCGCGGCGAACAATCGGAGGTTGCGCAGGCAATTGCCCACGTATTGTTTGGCCATGGTTAGCGGGGGCAGAAACTTTTCCGCATAACTCTTCAGCCGCTTTCCGCTGAGCGTCACGAGCGTCTGCTGATCTTCGTCCAGGAGCAATCCATGGCGCGGTCCATAGAGCCGGAACTGATGCAAGGACGGGCGCATCTGCGACGAGAAAGTCAGATAAGCGGTCGTGCGTTGGCTGTCGGCGAGGATGACCCGGATTTCATCGAGGATCTCCTCTTCCCCCAACCCGCGCAGAAAAGGGCTGACCAGACCAAACGCGAGCACCTGGGCGGTTTCCCCAACGAGGAACTCGGCGATCCTGGCAATCCCATGGCTGATCACG
>DATLUX010000395.1:0-31557 GCA_035577805.1 Verrucomicrobiia bacterium | reverse complement strand
TCGGATTTGATCGCCTCATCGACTTGCGCCTTCATCTGCCGTTTCAATTCCTTCTCGTCGTATTGCACGGAGTCGAGCGCCTGCACAATGGTCGTGCCCTCGATGATTTCTTCAACGTAGTAGCCAGCCGGCTCGTCCGGATCAAGAAATACGTGAACCTCATTCACTCGCCCAAACAAATTGTGCAGATCCCCCATGATATCCTGGTAGGCGCCCAGCAAGAAAAACCCGAGGTAATACGGCTCCAGGACCGCAGCATTGCCGTTGGGATTGGGGCTGGAGGCTGGGCCGCTGGTCGGATTGGACTGAGAACCGGCCGCGGACGCGCCCCCTGGGCCGGCTCCTCCGTTGTCCGGGCTGCTGCCGGCCGCGGTGGCCGGCGGCGCATGAAAGTTCAGCTGATGCAGCGGCAGGGTGTCTCGCACATCACGCAAATCGATGAACTTGTTGATCTGCCCGTCTGAATCACAAGTGATATCCACCAGTGTCCCTTCCCGGGAAGGGCGTTCGCCCAACCGATGGATCGGCATGATGGGAAATAGCTGGCCCAAGGCCCAGTGATCGAGCAAGGACTGGAAAACCGAAAAGTTGCAGAGATACTGATCGCCCAGGCTGTCCTCGAGCTTGCGGATTTCCTCCGGGACATAGGCCTGCTCCTTGAAGCTGGCGACCACCGCGCGGCTGATCTCCCAATAAAGCGTTTCGATCTTTGCTTTGTCGGGCAGTTCCATCAGCCCCAGCGTGAACATGTTGTGCGCATCGTCTTTGCGTTCCAGCGCGTCATGCCAGGCTTCGAGCTTGTTGAGCTTCTGCAGGTTCTTGCGAATATCGCAGAGTTCCTTGACCAACGGATGTTGAGCGTCCCCGCAGATGGTTTCCTGTTCGGCGCGATTCTTTTCGATCGCGCCGAACACTTCGACGATCAACACGCTGTGATGAGCCACGATGGCCCGGCCGCTTTCACTGATGATGTCGGGATGCGGCACCTTCTCCGCGTTGCAGACATCGCCGATGTAGTAAACGATATCGTTGGTATACTCCTGCAAGGTGTAGTTGGTGGAGCTATCAAAGGCCGAACGGCTCCCGTCATAGTCCACTCCCAACCCGCCGCCCACGTCCACATACTGAATCTCAAACCCCATTTTGTAGAGTTTGGCGTAAAAACGGGCCGCCTCCTGAACGGCTTTCTTGACCGTCAGGATGTCCGGCACCTGCGAGCCGATGTGAAAATGGAGCAGCTTGAAACAGTGGCCCAGGTTTTCGTGACGCAACATCTCGGTGGCGGTCAGCAGTTCGGCCGTGCTGAGGCCGAACTTGGCGTTTTCACCTCCGCTTTCCGCCCATTTGCCGGCGCCTTTGGCCAACAAACGCGCGCGGATGCCGATGAGAGGTTCCACGCCCAGCTGCTTCGACAACGCGATGATCTGGCGAAGTTCCTCCAGCTTTTCCACCACCAGGATGACCTTTTTTCCCAGCTTGATCCCGAGCAAGGCCATCTTGATGAAGTCGGCGTCCTTGTAACCATTGCAAACGATCAGGCATCCCATCTGGTTTTGCATAGCCAGTCCGGCGAACAATTCCGGTTTGCTGCCGACTTCGAGCCCAAATTGATACGGCTTGCCGGCATCGAGGATCTCCTCCACCACCTCGCGCAATTGGTTGACCTTGATCGGAAAAACCCCACGGTATTGTCCCTGATAATTAAACTCCTTGATCGAAGCCCGAAACGCCTGGTTCATCGCTTCGACCCGGTGCCGGAGGATGTCCTGGAACCGAATTAATAACGGGAACTTCAGCCCGCGGGCGCGGGCTTCTTCAATCACGTCCAGGATCTCCACGCTGGCGCCGTTTTCCTGCAACGGATACGCCACCACGTGGCCCTGCTCGTTGATGTCGAAGTAACGCGCGCCCCAACTTTGGATGTTATAAAGATTGCGCGCATCCTGGATGCTCCAGTTTTTAGCGGAGGCGGCGGTTTCCGTGATCGTCATCTGGCAAACGTGCGCATTATGGTAACCTGCCCGCTGATTGCAACAGCACTCTGCAAAATTGTCAGTGAAAAATGCAAGCTTGTGGCCAAGGGCTGCGGCCGCGGTGCGCGCGGTCAGGAGCGCGCCGGGCCGAGCAGCTCGCCTAAAGCCGGAACGAGTTCAGAATGGTGAAAGGAAAATCCGGACGCGAGCAATCGTGCTGGTCGCACCCGGCAACTGGAAAGGAACATCTCCTGGCCCATTTGCCCGAACACGCCCTCGATCAACAGACGGGGCACCGTTAAGCAGGTGGGCCGGCGCAACGCCGCTCCGAGCGCTTTGGTGAAATCCACATTCCGCACCGGATGAGGCGCCACCAGGTTGACCGGGCCGTCCAGGGCAGCGCAATCCAATGCATGCATCAACGCCCGCACCGCATCGAAGCGGGTGATCCAACTCCAATACTGTTGTCCGTCGCCCAGCCGCCCCGCCAGGCCCAGACGAAAAACCGGCAGCATGCGCGCCAGCGCGCCCCCCGCGCGATCCAGCACGATCCCGAGCCGAAGCTGCACAACCCGCAACCCGGCCTCCCGAGCCGCTTGGGCGCCGGCTTCCCAGTCCTCCACCAGTTCCGCCAAAAAACCTTGGCCGCGTCCGCAAGTTTCGTCGATCCAATCTGCGCCGCGATCCCCGTAATAGCCGATGGCTGAAGCGCACAAGAGGACACGGGGCGGCTGGGAAAGCCGCGCCAGCGCCGCGCTCAAGACGCGAGTTCCCTCGCAGCGACTCGACCGCATCCGGCGTTGAGAGGATGGGGTCCAGCGTTGAGCCACGCTTTCGCCGGCCAAATGAATCACGGCGTCAGGAGCCGGCACTTGCTGGAGGCGCACTTGGCCCTGCTCGATGTCCCAGCTGGCTTCTCCTGGAGCAGGGGACGCGGAAGGTGTCCGACGCAGCGGGATAACGTGATGGCCGGCCGCGCGCAGGGCCGGCAGCAGAGCCAACCCGATGAACCCGCTGGCGCCCGAAACGAGAATGTGTCGGCTGGCCGGCATCTGCGTTGTTCCACGCGAAGCCGGCGGAGGCGTTGCTTGCGGTCACTGCCTCGCCGGCCGTGAGCTTGTTAACCAGGTTCAGGCGCTGGCGCGGTCAGGCGGGCTTCAGAACCGGCCGCCGTATACCGCACTGCGTCCCAGTAACTGTTCGATGCGCAGCAGTTGATTGTATTTGGCGTTGCGATCGCTGCGGCTGAGAGAACCTGTTTTGATCTGGCCGCAATTCGTGGCGACGGCCAGATCGGCGATGGTGGCATCCTCGGTTTCGCCCGAACGATGACTCATCACGGCCGTGTACCCGTTGCTTTTGGCCATCTCGACGGCGTCGAGGGTTTCGGTCAGGGAACCGATTTGGTTGACCTTGACCAGGATGGAGTTGGCGGTGCCGGTGTCGATGCCTTTGCGCAGGAATTTGACGTTGGTAACGAATAGGTCATCACCGACGAGTTGCACGCGTTTGCCCAGTTTGTCAGTCAACTTTTTCCAGGTGGTCCAATCGCTTTCGGCGCAGCCGTCTTCGATGCTGATGATCGGATAGCGATTGCACAGCTTCACATAGAAATCCACCAGCTCATCGCCGCGAAGTTTTTGGCCGGAGCTTTTCTTGAAGACGTAGGTGGCGTTGCCGGTGTAGAACTCCGAGCTGGCGACGTCCAGGGCCAGGAAGATCTCCTTGTCCGCTTTGTAACCGGCGTCTTTGGTGGCTTGCAGGATCGCTTCGATGGCCGCCTCCGCGCTGTTGAGGCTCGGGGCGAATCCGCCTTCATCGCCTACGGCCGTGGAGAGTCCTTTTTCCTTCAAGACCCCCTTCAGCGCATGGAAAATCTCCGTGATCGCTTGCAGTGCAGTCGAGAATTTGTCGAAGCCGGTGGGCACAATCATGAACTCCTGAAAATCGATGGGCGCGTCCGAATGAGCGCCGCCATTGATGACATTGGCCATGGGCACGGGCAAGACCTTGGCGTTGGTGCCGCCCACGTATTTGTAGAGCGGTAACTTGACGGAAGCCGCGGCCGCCTTGGCGCTGGCCAGGGAGACGGCCAGGATGGCATTGGCGCCGAGCTTCTTTTTGTAATCGGTGCCGTCCAGCCGGATCATCGTTCCGTCGAGGCCCACCTGGTCGTGGGCAGCCCATCCGATCAACGCTGGGCGAATCTTGGTTAACACGTTCTCCACGGCCAGCGACACTCCTTTGCCGCCATACCGTTTCTTGTCGCCATCGCGCAGTTCCAAGGCTTCGTGCTCGCCGGTGCTTGCGCCCGAGGGCACCGCGGCTCGGCCCATCGAACCGTCCGCCAAAAGCACATCCACCTCGACGGTGGGATTGCCCCGCGAGTCGAGGACTTCGCGAGCCTGAATGTCAACAATGCTGCTCATAAAGTTTGCTGTTCAATAATCCATTCATCAAAAGAGGGCGCATCATAAAAGCGAGGGGCGATCAGTCAAGGACAGGATCTTGCTGCCCAAGCCGTCTTGCCCTGCGCCGGCCCTCTGTTATGCTGCGCGCCATGAGTTTTGTCGCTGAGTTCACTCAATTGCCGTTGGGCTACCTGCGCGGAGTCAGCGTCGGGAGCCGCGTCCGGGACGTCGAGCCGGTGTTGGGCAAGGCGCGCATGGACCTGCCGGACTTTGCCCGGCTCATCTCGCCGGCCGCGGCGGAGGTCCTGGAAGAGCTGGCGCGGCGCTCGCAGGCCTTGACGCGGCAGCGGTTTGGCAAAGTCATCCGCCTCTTTGCGCCTCTCTACCTTTCCAACGAGTGCATCAATAATTGTCAGTATTGCGGATTTTCGCGGGACAATCCCATCTTGCGGGTGACCTTGTCGCTGGACGAGGTGCGCCAGGAAGCCCAGGCACTCATGCAGCAAGGCTTCCGCAATGTGCTGCTCGTGGCGGGTGAACATCCGAAGTTCGTCTCCCCGGCCTACCTGAGCCAATGCGTGCAGGTGCTGCGCGAGGAAGTTCCCGGCATCTCGCTGGAAGTCGGCCCGATGGAAACTTCGCCGTATCGTTCGCTGGTCGAGGCGGGAGCGGAGGGGTTGGTGGTTTACCAGGAGACTTACGATCGAGACGTTTACGCCTCGGTTCATACCTCGGGTCCCAAGCGGGACTTCGACTGGCGTCTGGAAACCCCGGAGCGCGCGGCTGCCGCCGGTTTCCGGCGCCTTGGCATCGGCGCTCTCTATGGTTTGGCTGATTGGCGCACTGAAGCCATTGGTCTGGCGGCGCATGCGGCCTACTTGCTCCGGACCTGCTGGAAGGCGCAGTTGACCATCTCGTTGCCGCGGCTGCGGCCCTGCGCGGGGGAGTTTGAGCCGCGCACGTCGATGAGCGATCGGGATCTGGTGCAGTTGGTTTGCGCCTTGCGCCTGTTCCTGCCGGAGGTCGGCCTGGTCTTGTCGACCCGGGAGCCCGCGCGGCTGCGCGATGGCTTGATTCCGTTGGGGATCACCTTGATGAGTGCCGGCAGTCACACGGAACCGGGCGGTTACACGGGCGCCGGGCGAACCAAGATTCATCGAACCGAACGCGGTCGAGTCGTGGATCTGGCATCGGGGGCGAGCGAATGGGCACCGCCGCCCGGTCAGGTCACGCCGGCAACGGGGCAGTTTGAAATTGCCGACGACCGATCAGCGCGGGAGATCTCGGAGCTGATCACGCGCCTGGGTTATGAGCCGGTGTGGAAGGATTGGGACGCGGCCTTGAGGAGCTCTAACTGAAGGACCCGCCGCTCTGGGGTCAGGCCCCCGAGCGTAGGCCCCCGCCGTAGAGTCGATCATTCAATTGCATCAAGTCGGCCTGGAACTCCGCCGCGGAAGCATAGCGGGAAGACAGCTCCGGCTGGCAGGCTTTAAGAATGATTCGGTTCAACTGTTTCAATTCCTCCTGACCCTCCTCCGAACGCTGCAGCGAAGTCTCGGCATAATCCGTGGCGGCCCGTCCCATGGCCGCTTCGTAGATGAGTTTGCCCAGACTATAAACATCGGCCGAGGCCGTGCCCGGACCCTCCGGCGCGATGAAACCTTCCGTGCCAAGATTGCGCTCATCACGTCCCTTTTCGGCCATGTGCGTGACGAGACCGACGTCGGCGAACTTGGGTTGGCCTCCCACGAAGATGATGTTCGACGGCTTAATGTCGCGATGGATCAGATGTCGGGAATGGAGATAATGGAGCGCTTCCGCCAGTTCCATGGCCAGATGCAGACATTCCTGGACCGGCAAACGCCCGCGTCGATCCAGTTCGCGCCCGAGATTCTTTGCGCAATAACTCTCGGGAACCACCTTGCGCCCCTGTTGTTCGCAATCGCCCAGCTCCATGATGTAATAAAAGAAGCCCTGCGTTTTGTCGCTGCCCACATGCAGGATCGGCACCAGCCCATGATGCGTCCGCGAAATGGGCGTGTATTGCTGGATGCCCCGGAACTCGCGATCGAAGGGAGCGCTGTCCTGAAAGGAACTGCGGCGCACGACTTTCACTGCCCGGTAATTGCCTACGGCATCTCGTGCCAACCACACTTCGCCATACGCCCCTTTCCCAATCGAACCGAGCAACGCATGCTTCGGGATGATCGGAGCGCCCGGAAGCTGACCCGGCAACGGATGCTCCAACGCCACCGCCGCCGTCGGCGGCGGTTCGGACGCGGCCGGCGCCAGAGAAAGTGCCCGGTTCTTCAGGTCCCGGATCCAGCCCAATAGCGCACTCATGGTGTCTGCGGACAACCCATGATGGGCTAGAGTCGCACCGAGCAGAAGAAAAAACCGCTCACTCTAATGCGGAATGGCGGATCCAGGCCTATCCCGAAATGTCACTCGTTTTTGGTGCGGAAGGTGAGCAGGTAGGGCAACGCGGGGCGTCCTTGCTTGTCCTGAAAACCGTGGAATTTCTGGCTGTTCAACCAGTAGCCATAGGTCTTGTTCGGCTCAAGCGTTACCTTCAGGACGCAGGTCCTGCCGTCCGCCTCATAGCGCGGTTTTCCCACGGTTTTTGGCATTGAATCGTCCCAAGCCGATGACCAGCTCCACGATTGATCCTTCATCTCCTTGCTGAAGCTGACTCGGATTTCAACCGTGCCCGGAGCTACTTCCTTGCTGCCCGCTTCGGGCACAGTCTTTACCACCACCGCCGCGGCGGAATCGATATCCTGAGCACGACCAAAGACGGGCAGGAATTGGCACACCGCCACCAAGCTCAACGTGCAGAAGGTTGTTTTCATATAGGATATCAGAACGAACTCACGGCAGGTCCTCACGCGAGTGAGCGAGATCTCGTGTTCCTGCCTCTTAAACACTTCGCCCGGGTCCATTAACGATCGGATGGATTGGGACGGAGATCTACGCAAACGAGTTGACGCGGGCCTTTGATGTATGCCAGACCATCGGCGATGGCAGGGTACGAGCGAGTGGGGCGGCCGACAATCTGCGCCCGGGATCTGATCTTGAATTCCTTGGGCGTGGCCGTGGCCAGTTGTAACTCGCCGGTGTCGGAAAGAATGATGAACTGATCGCCGGCGCGGATAACGGTGCCGGAACCGAGTTTGGGCTCCTGCCACATTACTTTTCCGGTGGCCAGCTCAATGCATCGGAGGTTCGGTCCGCCGCTTTCCCAGGCATGCCCGTGAAAGCCGTAGGCGTAGCCATCCTGAACGAGAGTAGAGGCGTAATGACTGGAGATAGCGTCGTCGCGCTGCCAGAGCGTTTCCGCCTGGTCGCTTTTCACCCGGACCAGCATGGCGCCGAGCTTATACCAGCCGGACAGGAAGATCGTGTCATCGAGGACGACGGGACTGGCGGCGTAAACGTTGCCGGAGCTTTGTTTGCGCGTGGGCACGCGCCAGAACTCTTTTCCGGAGAGCGGATCGAGTCCATGGAGGGCTTCGCGCGTGACGATGATGAGCTCGGGCTTGCCATCGATATTCTTCAAAACGGGAGTCGATGCCGACGCTTTTTCATTCGTGACCTGCCAGAGAGTGTGTCCATCGTCGCGAGCGAATGCGACGATGCCGCCGCCATTGGTGCCGCCGACGGGCAGGATGAGCGACTGATCGGTGAGCAGCGGGGAGGCGACGCAGCCATGCCAGGTGGCGGAGCTCTTAAACTCGGCTTTGACCTGGCGGGACCACACTTTGGCCCCTGACTTCAGATCGAGGCACACCAGATAACCGTCGGTATTGTGAACATAAACCTTGCCGTTCTGGATCGCGGGTGTCGGGCGCGGGCCATGATCAAAGAAAGCGCCGTCGCGGAAGTTCATGCCGTGTTTAAATGTCCAGTGCCGAACGCCGGTCTTGGGATCGAGGCAATCAACATTGAGCTGATCTTCCAGCCGGTGGCATTGGATGAGTCGGCCCTCGGCAACGACCGGACTGGAATAGCCTTCGCCGACGTCCAGCTTCCAGAGCACGTGAGGGCCAGCGGGCGGCCAATGCTCGACCAGGGCTGGGCCGGCATAAACAGCGTCATGAGTCGGACCCAGCAGATAGGGCCAGTCAGACCCTGAAAGTTCGCTGCAGGCTATCGCGAAAAGCAGGGGGAAGCGTAGTGCTCTGATGGAGACGGTGTCCACGCCCGTTAACGAATAGGAATATCGCAGGAAACAGAAAGGGTGTGAGCGGTGCGCCTAAATGAGGTAAGCGCTCCTGAAGACAGGATTAAGGCTATAGCCGTCCTGACGCCGCGATACAATGACCTCGAAATCGCTACTTGGACCGAGGCTGCACCACTCACGGGGCCACCATAGCACCGGTCGCCGCCGTGAAAAGAGATTTTTACCAGGCGCACGGGGGAAGGGCGCATTCAGTGAATGCGTGCTGGCTGCACGCTGTGGCGACGGCGGTCATGGACCGGCTTCCAGTCCGGTTGAAGCGAGAGGGAGTCCTGGTCTTGTCCGGGCAAACCCCATCACTCTGATTCGATTCTGGTCATTCCTTTCGCTTGACCCGGGCAAAATCGGAGTGTCAAAACTCTTTCAAAATGTCCCCATCAGAACTCAGGAGAAAATGTCCCCATCCCATCAGGTTGAACCTTTGCCTGACTCGGGTTCCAGTGTTGGCTAGGGAGCTTACCTTCTGTGCCAATCCTCTCCTGTGGAGGAGCGCCCTGCGGGCGGTGGAGCGGAGCGGTGAGTGCGGCAGCACTCACCGCGAAGCGGAACCGTCCGCAGGGCGTGGCCCGATCGCCACCGCGACTGCGAATTTCTATCGGAGAGCCAGAACTCGACGCTCTACAATGCCCTAGGACGCGTTTTGATTTTATCAGAGGCATGAAGAGACCCCCTTCTGTTGAAGCGCTGCTACCCGGCCAGCAGGATCGGCTTCAACCGTCGCTCCCGCTGCGCCTTCAACCTTGTGGCGTGCCTGCTTGGCCTGGGTGCCTCGGGCCTGTTCGGCTCTCCAAAAACTTCGACCTGCCACGGCTCCCCGGCGCCGCCAAGGATGTCCGCTTTCGGGCTTGGTTAACTCAGTTCGGCCTACGCGCCGAGGTTCGGGTTTAACTGCCTTCGGCCGTTCCGGCAGTTCCTTGACTCGCAGCTTTTTGCCCTCATAAAACCATTGTAGACTCCCGTTGCGAAGCTGGCGTGCCCTTACCGTTTTGGTCGCCAAATTGAGTCCTTCATGTTGCCGCTCAATCTGAAACCACAGCCCATTCCAAACCACCGTCCAATCCCCTCCCACTACCCTTTTCTCCTCCCAGCTCAATACTTCATCCAAGTTTCTCACGGCCTTTCGATGCACGTCTACCGAACTGCGGGCCTGGACATTGAACTTCTGGTTCAGGGCGGGCAGAAACTTCTCCTCCAGGAACGTATTGGCCTTCTCCAACCCTGCGATCCCGGCCAGGCGTAGTTCCTTGACCAGCCGGTCTTGTAACAGTCCATTGCGCCGCTCCACTCTTCCTTTGGCTTGCGGAGAGTTCGCCAGGATCAATTCCACTCCCAGTTCTTTCATCGCACGTCCGAACTGTGTCTGCGGTTCTTGCCCTGCTCTGTGTTCCTCGGCCGTCCCAAGCCGTTCGCACCGGTAGATGCTGTCTCGATCCACGTAGAGACTTCCTGGCATCCCATATCGCCTCACCCACGCCTCGAACACGTCATAGGATGCACCAGTGGTCTCCTCCTCGAAGAACTGCGCCACCGTCCGATTGGTCGCATCATCGACCATCACCATCAATACGGCCTTATCCCGTCGGCCTTCAAACCAGTCGTGATGCGAGCCATCCAACTGCACCATTTGCCCAAAGCATTCCTTGCGCTCTCGCCAGGCTCGGTGCCGCTGCCGCTTTCGACCTACTTGCCAAAGCCCTTTTTCGGTCAACCACCGGCGCAGTGTCTCGTGATCCAATTCCAGGTTTTCTTCTCTGAGCTTTTCCGCCGCCAAGGTCGGGCCAAAATCCGGATACCGCTCTTCATAGCGTGCCAGCACTCGTTGCCGAAACTTCTTCTCTTTGCGTCGAATCCCCACCCGTCCTCGGCTCCGATGCACCAACCCGGCCTCTCCAGCGTTCTTGAATCGCCGCCAAATCCTCTTGGCCTGCCGGTAGCTCACCCCCATCACTCGCCCTGCCTCCGCCAAGCTCATCCGCCGCTGCTTGACCTCCCCCAGCAGCACCATTCGTTTCCGTTCCTTCCCGCTCATCGTTAGTATCTCCATCGAGGCCGCCAGCTGCTACAGCAACCCGGCCAATGGGGACATTTTTATCGAGTCCAGATGGGGACATTTTCAAAGAGTCGCGACCCGGGCAAAATCGGAGCGTGCAAGGAATCGATGATTGTGCTAGCCTCCCTCCACTGCCCGTTCAGTTGGTTCAAATTCGCATGAATCCTGCCTCCAAAGGCGACGGCGTGAAGGGGGTCTCGCTGATCACCGGCGCTGCCGGTTTCATCGGTATGCATCTCGCGACGGAACTCCTCGACCGCGGACATCGTGTGATTGCGATCGACAACTTCTCCAGCGGGTTCCGCGAAAATCTACCGCTTGATGTTGAATTGATCGAAGGGTCGATCGCCGATCCCAGACTGGTCGCCGGTGTCTTCGAGCAGCATCCCATCCGGTATGTGTTCCACCTGGCGGCCTACGCGGCCGAAGGTTTGAGTCATTTCGTCCGGACTCTCACCTATCGGACGAATGTCCTGGGTAGTGCCAACCTGATCAACGCCGCCGTCAACGCCGGCACGGTCCAATGTTTCGTTTTTACTTCTTCCGTCGCCGTCTATGGCCGGGCGACTGGTGTGATGAGGGAGGATGACGTTCCGCGCCCGATCGATCCCTACGGCATTTCCAAGCATGCGATCGAACTCGATCTGCGGGCGGCTGATGAGTTGTTTGGCCTGCCTTCGATCATCTTTCGGCCGCATAACGTCTACGGCGAAGGCCAGAATCTCTGGGATCCGTACCGGAACGTGATCGGGATCTTCATGCAACAGATTCGGCAAGGACGTCCGCTCACCCTCTTCGGTGATGGATCACAAACCCGCGCCTTTACTCACATCTCGGACGTTGCGCCGATCCTGGCCGAGGCCGTGGAGCATCCGTCTGCGTATCATCAGGTCTTCAATATCGGATCGGATCGTGCTCACACCGTGTTGGAGGTGGCCGATCGGGTCAGTCAGGCCATGGGCGTGCCCCCGCGCCTGGAATTTCTCCCCGCGCGCCTGGAAGCGCACGACGCTTCCTGTTCGCACGAAAGGTTGCGCGCGTTTTTCGGAGACAGGTCTCCTGGGGTGGAGTTGGACGACGGGCTCAAGCGCATGGCGGCGTGGGCTCAGCGGGTCTTGCCGCGCCCACGCGTGACCGCGGGCCCCATTGAAATTCACCAGCAGCTTCCGGAGGTTTGGCGTGATTTGGAACGGCCGCGGCCGCGGGTCCGCCCGCGGCCGGCGGCCGTGCCCGCCCGCGCCTTGATGCAGGGCACTTCGCCAACAAGGCCATCATGAAAACGGCGATCGCCATGCCCGTCAGGACTTCCACACGCCGCGCGGCGGAGTTGCCTCCCAAGGATTGGCTCGGAGAGGTGGCTTACAGCCGGGGGGCTTTCGAAGAGTTTTACCAGCTGATTGGTGGCTGGCTGCTCGGTGAGCGCAGCGAAAACCTCACGATCAGCTACGTCAATCCCCATGTCTTTAATCTGGCTCAACGCCATGCCAGCCTGCGCGCCTTCCTCGGTCAGGCCGACCTCGTGACCGTGGACGGCTTGGGCATTGCGCTCGGGGCCCGTTTGATTAATGGCCGGCGCCAGACGCGAACCGTGATGACGCCGCTCTTCGATCAGGTTCTGGCGACGCCGCACCTGCCGCGGTTGACGGCGGCCTTGATTGGAGGCAGCGCACCGGTGGTCGCCAACGGGGCGGCCGCGATCAATCGTGCTTCCCCGTGGCTCAAGGTGAGGAAAGTCCACCACGGCTATGCTGCCCTGGCCGAATCCATGGAGTTTCTTCGAGCCGAGCCGGAGACGGACCTGGTGCTTGTGGCCATGGGTTCGCCGCGCTCCGAGGAATTTATCCAGGAAGCAGCCGGGCACTTCTCCGGCAAACTCTTTTGGAACATCGGCGGGGGCACACTGCATTTTTATGCCGGGACGTTGCGACGAGTTCCGCCGTGGGTCAGCCGGTTAGGGGTGCAGTGGCTCTGGCGGATCTGCCACGAACCGGCGATTGCTCCGCGTTATTTTGTTGGGATCCCGGTGTTCCTGAGTTCGCTGGCACGCCTGTTTCTGTCCCGATCTAACCCTTAACCCTCCCATTGCTATGGTCATCCTCATCGCCAATCCAGCCCTACGATTTGAAATGGACCAAAACGGGGAACGCTATTTCTTCGGAGCCGGCTGCCGGTTTCCCTGGTCGCTGCGGAAGGAAAAAAAAAGCTACCCGCGGTTTGCCATGTTTCCGTTTTTCCTTGGTTATACCGCGGCCTTGCTGCAGCGGGATGGGTTCGAGGTCAAAGTCATCGACGGCGTGCCGTTAAACTTGACCCAGGACGAATTCATGCGCCGCGCCATCGAGGTCAAGCCGGAGGTGATCCTGTTTGAGCCGGCCACTCCGGCGATGAATTGGATCGGTCAACTGTCACGCGAATTGGCCCAACGCACCGCGGCCCGCATCATCTACGCCGGCTCGCATGTGACCAGTTTCCCCCGTGAAGTCCTGGAGGAACAGCCGCATGTTTCGCACGTGGTGATTGGCGAATATGAGATGGCGTTCCTCGAACTGGCCCGGCGCCTCCGCGACGGGCGCGATGCGCGCGGCCTGCGCGGCGTGGCTTATCGCGATCCCGCCGGGCAAATCGTCGTCGGCGAACGCGCCGCAGAGATCGATCCAGTCGACCAGTTGCCGCCGCCGGCCCGGCATCTTTTTCCGGCTTATTTCGACAATAACCTGGGCCGTTATCACGATGGCTTCTGCCAACATCGGCCGGCCATCCAATTACACTCGAGCCGGGGTTGCCCGTTCCGCTGCAACTTTTGCCTTTGGATCCAAGTGATGTACAACAACGGCAAGCATCGCGGCTTCGCCCCGGCGCGCGTGGTCGACGAGATGATCGAAGCACGCGACAAGTTCGGCGCGCGCGAGATCTACTTCGACGACGATGACTTTACGGTGCGCAAGGATCATGTGCTCAAGCTGTGCGATGAGATGGAACGGCGCGGACTGCGCCTGCCGTGGTCGGTCATGGGCGATGCCATGGCGACGGACGAAGAAACTCTGGTCCGGATGGCGCGGGCGGGTTGTATCGGGATGAAATTCGGCCTGGAAAGCGCCGATCCGATCGTGTTGCAGCGGATCAACAAGCCCATCAAACTCGATCGAGTCCAGCAGGTAGTGAAGGCGGCCCGGCGCCTGGGGATCAAAACCCATATGACGGTCACCTTCGGGCTCTCGGGAGAAACGCACGCGAGCATGCAGCGAACGTTCGACTTCGCCTGCGGACTCGACATCGATTCCGTGCAGTTCAGCGTGGCGACTCCTTACCCGGGCACACGATTCTACGAGGAGCTTAAACAAGCCGGCCGGCTCAAGTTCGAGCGCTGGGAAGAGTTTGATGGCGCCAACAACGCCGTGTTCGACGGGGAAGGGTTGGACCCGGATTTCGTCGAGCGCTTTGAGGCCACCGCCCACGGCCGGTGGCTTCGTCACAAGTTGCGCGACCCCCGCTGGGTGGCGCGCCAGGCCCGTTACCTGGTTCGCCTAACCCGCGGCCAGGGTTGGAGCGGCCTATATCGACGGCTCTCGCGCGGTTACAAGCTCCTGATCCAGCGCACCGTCGCCCCGGGACCATTGCCCGCGCCCGCCGGAGCCCCGCGCGTGCGTCGGCGCCTCGTGGCTCCAAGACCGTAGTGGCGGCCTGTGCCGCCGCTCGAGTTTGGATACGCATAACAAATGCAGATGATAGGAAAGGCATATCAACCACAACACCTGCCAACGCCTCACCCCCAACATCACGAACACCCCCATGGCAATTAAGGCTCCGAACAAACGTGCAAGCAGAAAGTGATGAAGTGCGGAAAACCAGTCCGACTCGGGTCGCCCGATAACGCGATTCACCGAGTCAACCACCACGCCAAGCCCATCCAGGTCTGGAATGACGCCCGCGATAGTCACGTAGAGACGGGAACGACGGTCCGTGACCAATCGCTCCGCCAGGGCCCAACTGGCAAGGAAATGGGTGATCGGACTCATGCCCGGACCACGGAACACCAGGGATTCACGCAGCGGGGCAGGGGCCCGCAGATTTTCGCAGGTTCACACAGATGTCCCGGGCTAGCTGGCTAGCTGGAGAGGGCTCCGGAAGCGGTGGCGCCTTGGTTGAAGACGAGCTTGTTGTCCTCGACCGTGACCCGAACCGGTTCGCCTTCGTGGAGGTTGCCTTTGAGGATCTCTTCGGCCAGCGGATCTTCCAGGAAACGCTCCACCGAACGGCGCATGGGGCGGGCGCCGTAAGTGGGATCGTAGCCCTTTTCGACGAGGAAGTCCTTGGCCTTTTCATCCAGGTCGAGGACGAGTTTCTTACCTTTGAGCCGCTCGGTGACCTTGGAGATTTCCAGATCGAGGATCTCGATCAGATCCGGTTTGGTCAAGGAACGGAAGACGATGATGTCATCGAGGCGGTTGAGGAATTCCGGCCGGAACTGGCGTTTGGCTTCCTCCATGATCATGTCCCGCATCCGTTCATAGCTGGTTACATCGCTGATGGGCGAGAAACCGAGGCTGGACTGTTTGCGGATGGTCTCAGCGCCGACATTGGAGGTGAGGAGGATGACGGTGTTCCGGAAGTTGATGACGCGTCCGACGTTATCGGTGAGTTTACCTTCTTCGAGGATCTGAAGGAGCATGTTCATGACGTCAGGATGCGCCTTCTCGATTTCATCGAAGAGCACGACGGAATAGGGCTTGCGCCGGACTTGCTCGGTCAGCTGCCCACCTTCCTCGTAACCGACATAGCCGGGCGGAGAACCGATCATGCGGGAGGCGTTGTGCCGCTCCATGTATTCGGACATATCCAGTTGGATCAGGGCCTTGGAATCGCCGAACATGGATTCGGCCAGCGACTTGGCGAGCAACGTTTTGCCCACGCCCGTCGGGCCGAGCAGGGCGAAGGTGCCGATGGGGCGCCTGGGGTCTTTCAGATCAGCCCGGGAACGGCGCAGGGCTTTGCAAATCGCGCCGACGGCTTCTCTCTGGCCGATGACGACCTTTGACATTTCATCTTCCATGGCCAGCAGCCGTTGGGCTTCGGCTTGCTCCATCCGCTTGAGGGGAATGCCAGTCCATTTGGAAACCACCTGGAGGATATCTTCCTCGTCGACTTTGACGCGTTTCTCTTCGCGGCTGGACTTCCAGGCGGCGAGCACGGCCTCTTGTTTTTCCTTGGCCTGCTTTTCCTTGTCGCGCATGGCGGCGGCGCCTTCGAAGTCCTGTTCTTTGATGGCCTTTTCTTTCTGCGTCTTGATCCGTTCGATCTCGGCCTCGATGTCCTTGAGTTCGGGCGGACGGGTCATGGCGCCGATGCGGGCGCGCGACCCGGCTTCGTCCATCAGGTCGATGGCTTTGTCGGGCAGATAACGATCGGTGATATAACGATCGGAATATTTGACGGCCGCCTCGACGGCGGGGTCGGTGATCTCGGCTTTGTGATGTTCTTCGTATTTAGGGCGAAGGCCCTTGAGGATGGCGACGGCATCCTCGATCGACGGGGCTTCGACCTTGACGCTTTGGAAGCGCCGTTCCAGGGCGGCATCTTTCTCGATGTACTTGCGGTATTCGTTGAGCGTGGTGGCGCCGATGCATTGCATCTCGCCGCGGCTGAGCGCGGGCTTGATGATGTTGGAGGCGTCCATCGTGCCCTCGGCCGACCCCGCCCCGACGATGGTGTGCAGCTCGTCGATGAAGAGGATAATGTTCTTGGCCCGCCGGATTTCGTCCATGACCGCCTTGATGCGTTCCTCGAACTGGCCGCGATACTTGGTGCCTGCGACCATCAAGGCCAGGTCGAGAGTAATGACCCGTTTTTCGCGCAGCAACTCGGGGACGTTGCCTTTGGCAATTTCCTGGGCCAAACCTTCGACGATGGCGGTTTTGCCCACGCCGGCTTCCCCGAGCAGGACCGGGTTGTTCTTGGTGCGGCGGCACAGGATTTGGATGACCCGTTCGATCTCGTTTTTGCGGCCGATCACGGGGTCCATGTCGCCTTTGCGACCGATTTCGGTCAGGTCACGTCCAAACGCTTTGAGCGCCGGGGTCTTGACCTCGCCTTTCTTTTCGGCGGGGGCTTTTTCGGGAGTCTCAGGCACGGCACTTTCCTCTTGGGCGTTAAAATTCGGATCCAACTCTTTGAGGATCTCCTGGCGGGTTTGCTCGATGTCGACATCGAGGTTCTTGAGGACGCGGGCGGCGACGCCGTCGCCTTCGCGGAGCAAGCCCAGGAGGATATGTTCGGTGCCGACGTAGGTATGGTTGAGGGCGCGGGCCTCCTTCTGGGCCAGGGCGAGGACTTTCTTGACTCGGGGGGTGTAGGGAATATTGCCGATCAACTTCTGGTCGGGACCTGTGCCCACCTGTTTTTCGACTTCCATCCGGACGGTTTCCAGATCGAGGCCCATCTTTTGCAAGACGTTGACGGCCACGCCTTGTCCCAGCTTGATCAAGCCAAGGAGGAGGTGCTCAGTGCCAACGAAATTATGATTGAAACGGTCGGCCTCTTTGCGCGCGAGTGCCAGGACTTGCTGAGCTCGCGGCGTGAAATTGTTCATGGCTTCATCGCTCATACTTGTCTAATAAATGCATCAGCGTCTCGGTTTGTCCAGCATCGTGTCAGGGCGCCCCTTAGCGCCCCCCGCACACACTCCTCTTATCGTATACATTCCGCCGGAGATTAGCTCGACTTGGTTGAGGTTGGAAAGAACCGGACGAAACGTCCGGAATGCGGAGTGCGGAGTCAGAGAGGGGGGGTGCCTCTGCGACCGCAGCAGGCCCTCTTGAACCCGCCGGGAACAGAACGACCTCGCTTAGGCCTTTTCGGACCCCGCCGTGGGAACCGGCTTGGGCTTGGGGCGGCTGACGCTGCGGAGCCGTTCCCGGAGCATATCCGCCCGCAATAGATCCCGTTCCTCCGCCGACAGTTTGTCCGAGTAACGCTTTTGCAGATGGTTAGGTTGGGTGATGACGAACAGTTCGTCCACCAAAGCCCGGTCCAAATCGGTAAACAGGCCCAGGTCCACTCCCAGACGCATGAGCGAGAGCAAATTCATCGTTTCCTTGGAGGAGATGCTGTGCGCGTTGGCCAGGATGCCGTAGGCGCGGCCGATGTGGTTGTAGACGGTCTTGGGCTTCTTCTCGAGGAGGGTAGCCCGGGCATTTTCCTCGTGCTCGATGATCTGGGACAGGACTTTGTTGAGTCGCTCGACGATGTCCGCTTCGGCTTCACCGAGGGTCATCTGGTTGGAAACCTGGAAGACGTTGCCCAAAGCTTCGGTGCCTTCGCCGTAGAGACCGCGCACGGCCAAGCCGAGTTTGTTGACGGCCTGAATGATCTGGTTGATTTGTTCACCCAGCACGAGGCCAGGAAGGTGGAGCATCGCGCTGACTCGAATGCCGGTGCCGAGGTTGGTCGGGCAAGCGGTGAGGTAACCGAGATCAGGATTGAAGGCGTAATCGAGTTTTTTCTCGAGCCGGGTGTCCACCTGGTCGATGGCCTGCCAGGCCTGCTTGAGCTGCAGGCCCGGGCGAAGCGCCTGCATGCGAAGGTGATCTTCCTCGTTAATCATCACGCAGAGCGTTTCTTCCCGGTTCAACACCAGGCCGCTGCCGGCGTTCTTGGCTGCGTGCTCGCGACTGACCAGATGGCGCTCGACCAGGATATTTTTGTCGAGCAAGGTCAAGTTATCCATCGTCTCGGAGAAATGATCCCCCATCTGGGTCAAGGCCTCGACGGCCGGGCGGATGCTTTCGAGGATCCGGATGCGCTCGGCCTTTTTGGCCCAACCGGGAAACGCGGCCCCTTTAATATTGCGGGCCAGGCGGACCCGGCTGGACATCACGATCTTATTGTGCGGCCCTTCCCGCCGGGAGGTTTCGGCCGGGGAAGCCAGGAATTCGTGGATGCTCATGGGCCTGGGGGGTTAGGAAGTCGACAACGAAGCCAGTTTATCCTTGGTGGTCTTGATTTCGTCCCGGGTTTGGGCGGCCTGTTCGAAGTCCTCGTCGGCGACCGCTTTTTCGAGCCTTTTTTGCAAGGTTTTGAGGCGATCAGCCAGGTCCCGGCTTTGTTGGAAGGCATGAGGCACTTTGCCTTGGTGCCTGGTGCCCTTATGCATGGTCTTGAGGAGGGCTTCGAGCCCTTCATTGAAGGTGACGTAGCATTCCGAGCAGCCCAAGCGGCCTGCTTTCTTGAAGTCTGCCTGAGTGAACCCGCAGTTGGGACACTTCAGTTCGCCGGCTTGTTCCATCTCATGAGAGGCTCCCAAGCCGAGCAACAGATCCGCCAGCGAAAACCCGGCCGGATCATTCACCCCCTTTTGCGCGGCGCAGCCTTCGCACAGATCCACCTTCTGCATCTTGTCCCCAACGATCTGGGTCAAGTGCACTTTGGCCTCTTTCTCTTTGCAAACGCAGCACAGCATAACTCGACGTATATCGGTCCAATCCCCAACCGTGTAAATATAAATTCTTCGCTCGGGAGCCGCAAGAGTAGGGATAACCGCCGCGTCCCCGTGCGGGGATCGGCGTGCGGTGACGGGGGAACTGATGGGGGGCCGCCGCAACATGTCCCACGTTAGATCGAGGGTGTCGCCTGGGGCCGAGGTCAAAACAGGCCCGGTTGACTGGTCGTGGTGGGCGCCAGACCCAGCTTGCGATAACTTAGTTCGGTTGCGACGCGCCCCTGGGAAGTTCTCTTCAGATACCCTTCCATAATCAAATACGGCTCATAAACTTCCTCCAGAGTATCCGGTTCCTCGCCAACAGCTACGGCCAGCGAACTGAGTCCCACCGGCCCGCCTCCAAACTTGACGATCACCGCGTCCAGGATGCGCTTGTCCATTTCGTCCAGGCCGTTCTCGTCGATCTCCAGAATTATCAGGGCTTGGTCCGCGACGGGACAAGTGATGCGGCCGTCTCCCCGGACTTGGGCGTAATCCCGCACTCGCCGCAGCAGATTATTGGCGATACGCGGGGTTCCGCGGCTGCGCCGGGCAATTTCGCGGGCGCCGACGTCCTCGATTTCGATATCCAGCAAGCGGGAGGAACGCACCACAATCTTCTGGAGTTGTTCGGCGTCGTAATAGTCCAGCCGTTCCCGGATTGGAAACCGGGTCAGGAGCGGGGCTGTCAACAGGCCACTGCGGGTCGTGGCGCCGATGAGGGTAAAGCGCGGCAAGTTCAGGCGGACGCTCCGGGCGTTGGGTCCCTGGTCGATGATGATGTCGAGCTTGAAATCCTCCATAGCGGGATAGAGGTATTCTTCGATCGTTTTCTGAAGGCGATGGATCTCATCGATGAACAGCACATCGCCTTCTTCGAGGTTGGTGAGCAGACCGGCTAAGTCAGCGGCCTTCTCGATGGTCGGCCCACTGGTGCACTTCAGGTTGGTGCCCATGGCCTTGGCGATAATGTGGGCGATGGTCGTTTTGCCCAAACCGGGCGGGCCGTTGAGCAGAACGTGGTCAAGGGCTTCCTGGCGCTGTCGCGCCGCCGCCACCGTGATCTCCAGGCGCTCCTTGACTTTGGCCTGGCCAGTAAAATCGGCAAAAACCGACGGACGCAACGTTATTTCCAGCGCGACATCCGGTTGGGTCAACACATCAGAAACCAATCGCTCAGGCATCGCCTGCGAGGATGCGGTTCGCTCGCTTGGGCGACAAGCAGAAAGGCTGCGCACCGTAAAGTTTGGGCAGAAAAGGTCGATGTCATTAAAGGACCTGACTCCGAAGCCTGTTGGGGCTGGAGGATAGCTGCCGATTGACACCAAATGATTATGAAGACCAACTCTGAGCGGCCTCATCGTGTCCAGGGCAGTTTCCGGCTTGTGCTCCTGCTTATCGTTGGCATGGGCGCCTGCTTTTGGACGGGTGGGCAAGGTCTCTACACGGCCTTGCGCAATCTACGTCCGCTCACGCTGGCTTGCGGCGATCTGGCCAAAGGCAAGCCCTCCGCCCACTGGCTGGTGCTGACCAACTGCGAACTGCAAGTCGCCGGCAGCGCTTATCTTGTCCGCAAATCGAAGTACGATCCCATGGGCGAGGGGCACATTACAGAAGCCTACATCCCAATCTATTCGGCCGGCCAGACCCAGGCCGACACCTGCTACGCCGTCATGGCCACCAAGGATGAAAGGATTATCGCCTTGCTCGAAGAGATGCGTCTGGCGAAAAGCGAAACGCAGGCCGCCCAATTCATCGCCAGACATGGCCAGGAACTCCAGATGCACCGCGATGTCGAAGGGTTGGTCCGCTTCGGTGTGGAAGATAGTAATAATGCGAAATCCAAGCTCGCCGGCTTGCGGGGCAATCTCGCTCCGGACTTTATCATCCTCGCCGAAGGCCAGAAACCGAACCTGACCGGCTCCCTCGGTCTGCTGGGCCTGGGATTCGTCATCGGCACCGGCATGGTGCTCTTCTTCCGAGCCAACCGCCGGGTAACCACGGCCGACAGCTACTAGGGGGAAAAGCGGAAAGCGGAAAGCGGAAAGCGGAAAGCGGAAAGCGGCAGTTCGCCACGCCGCACGTCCGCCTCGATCACCCCCTCAAGCCGGACGGCAGAGAGATGCTGACCGTTGGGCAAGATTCCTTTGCCCTCAATTCCTTCCGCCCTGGAAAAAGCGGCGTCTTTGTCTGCAAAGATACGGACCCCTGAAGCACCGAGGGTGAATGCAAGCTGCACGGGAATTGCTCACCAGCTCTCGGGCAGGGTGGGCAGTTATCCCCGTTGCTCCGACGAAAAAATGCTTGGCAAACGGGAACTCCGTTTGGCCATACTCCGCGCACTTTATGGCCCGACACAACTCATGGATTCGAGCGTTTTGGTTCCTTGTTATCATCCTACTCAGCACGACGCCGCTTTTGGCAGGTGAAGCGGACATTAAAATTCCGCCTTTGCAGCAGGTGAAGTTTGGGAGCTTGTCTGGCCTGACGATTCTATATGCGGGCCTGGTGATTTGTGTGCTCGGGATACTCTTCGGTCTTTTTCAGTATCAACAAACGAAGAATTTACCGGTGCACGAGCGGATGAGCTCGGTCTCGAACATCATCTGGGAGACCTGCAAAACCTATTTGTTGCAACAGGGGCGGTTCCTGATTTTCCTTTGGGTCCTAATCGCGGTAGCCATGGCGTATTATTTCATGGGACTGTCGGGCCAATCGTTTGGACGGGTGATACTGATCCTGTTCTGCTCGATCATCGGCATTCTGGGGTCCTATGGAGTGGCTTGGTTTGGCATCCGCATCAACACGGTGGCCAATTCGCGCACGGCCTTTTCGGCCCTCAAGGGCAATCCGCTGGCGACGTTGTCGATCCCGCTCCGATCCGGGATGAGCGTGGGGTTGCTCTTGGTGAGTGTGGAGCTGTTTTTCATGATCCTGATCCTGGCCTTTTTGGGCGAGCTGGCTGGGCCATGTTTCATCGGGTTCGCCATTGGCGAATCGTTGGGGGCGAGCGCGCTGCGCATCTGTGGTGGGATCTTCACGAAGATCGCGGACATCGGCGCGGATCTGATGAAGATCGTCTTTAAATTGCCGGAAGATGACCCGAAGAATCCGGGCGTGATCGCGGACTGCACCGGCGACAACGCCGGTGACAGCGTAGGGCCGACGGCGGACGGCTTTGAGACTTATGGGGTGACCGGGGTGGCCTTGATCGCGTTTCTGGCCTTGGCCATGGCGTCCAAGCAGGAGATCGGCGGGACGCTCATTATCTGGCTGTTCGCCATGCGCATCCTGATGATCCTGACTTCGCTAGCGTCCTATTTGATCAACGACAAGCTGAGTAAAATCAAGTATGGGCGGCTGAAAGACTTTGACCTGGAGGCGCCGTTGACCCATTTGGTTTGGGTCACTTCGATTGTGTCCATCGGCGTGACCTATCTGGCCAGCTACTGGTTGTTGGCCGATTTGGCCTGGGCGGGGCCGGGTTTGTGGTGGGTCCTCTCCACCATCATCAGTTGCGGCACGTTGGCGGGGGCCATTATCCCCGAGTTCACCAAGGTTTTCACCAGCACCAACTCCCGGCATGTCCAGGAGGTGACCACCGCGTCGAGTCATGGCGGGGCGTCGCTCAACATCCTTTCGGGATTTGTGGCCGGAAATTATTCTGCATTCTGGCAAGGGCTGGTCATCGTTTCCCTGATGTATGTGAGCTGGCAGGTGTCGATGCACGATTCGATGGTAAGTCTGATGCCGGGAGCGTATCCGTTCGCGGCGCCGATCTTCGCGTTCGGGTTGGTGGCGTTTGGGTTTTTGGGGATGGGTCCGGTCACCATTGCGGTGGACAGCTTCGGGCCGGTCACCGACAACGCGCAATCCGTTTATGAGCTGAGCCAGATCGAGTCAGTGCCCAACATCAAGAGCGAAATCAAAAAGGATTTTGGTTTTGACGCTGATTTCGAAAACGCCAAGCACCAATTGGAGAAAGGGGATGGAGCGGGCAACACCTTTAAGGCGACGGCCAAGCCGGTGTTGATTGGCACGGCCGTGGTGGGCGCCACGACCATGGTCTTCGGCATCATCATGCTCTTGGAACGGCTGCCTGGTTATGGCCGTGTCGTGGCCAAGCTCAGTCTGGTGCAACCGGAAGTCTTATTGGGATTGCTGTTTGGCGGCGCCGTCATCTATTGGTTCACCGGCGCGTCCACCCAAGCGGTGGTGACGGGCGCTTATCGCGCGGTGGTGTTTATCAAGGACAACATCAAGCTCGATGCAGCCAAGGCGTCCATCGAGGACAGCAAGGAAGTGGTGAAGATCTGCACGGTTTATGCCCAGAAAGGCATGATCAATATCTTCATCGTGATTTTCTGTCTGGCGCTGGCGTTGCCGTTCTTCAACCCCTATTTCTTTATCGCGTATCTGGTGGCGCTGGCGTTCTTTGGGTTGTTTCAGGCGATCTTTATGGCCAATGCCGGCGGGGCCTGGGACAACGCCAAGAAGATCGTGGAAGTGGACTTGCGGCAGAAAGGCACGCCGTTGCACGCCGCCACCGTCGTCGGTGACACGGTGGGCGATCCATTCAAAGACACGTCTTCGGTGTCACTGAATCCTGTGATCAAGTTCACCACTTTGTTCGGCTTGTTGGCCGTGGAGATCGCCGTGGTCATGAAGAGCCAGAACACCAAGACGTTTATCGGCGTCTTCTTCCTGGCCATTGCCCTGTTCTTCGTTTACCGCTCCTTCTACGGCATGCGGATCCCCACGCAGAAGGCCTAGGGTCTGGCAAAGTTCGTCCTTTTGAGCCAACAAAGAACTCAGAGGCTGATCCTCTTTGTGCCTGTGGTGACCCTCACTGCGGGCCCCAGATTGGATTTACCATAGAGGTGCACAGAGGTTCGGATTTGGTTGCGGCTCTGCCGCGCTGTGGTCTTTGCTCCTGTTAAAACAAAGCGGGGAAGGAACTGGAGGCAACAGAACCAACACCGGTCCCAGGTTGCTTACCGAACAACTGCGTCCATCAGCGTCCATCTCCATCTGCGGAAATCCGCGTGAATCTGCGGGCCTCCTGAGTGCGGAGTGCAGCGGCGCGTTGAGTCCGCGTGATTGGTTGTAAGTATGAGCGACCGGCTACGCGCGGCGTCGGCCTTCGTTCTGGCCCGCGTCCAGCGGCTCAGACTCCAACCGGAACTCTTGCTCCGTGTCCGTCTCCGTCTCCGTCACCGTGTCCGTCTCCATCGTGGCGGTGGCGGATTCGGGATCGAGGTTGGCGGCCAAGTCGGAGGCCGCGAAGTCGGTGGAAGTCTCCGGGACGGATTGTTCGATTCCATCAACGGCTTGCAGTGCGCCCAGATCCACCGCGGTGGAGTCCTCGCCCGCTGGGGGAAACTCACCTGAGGTCGGGCTTCCGACGACTCGGTCATCCGACTGGAGCGCTACAAGAGTACGGCGGAGCATGCGGCCTTGGAACGTGTAACCAGTGGCGAGCGTCAGAGCCACACGAGCGTCGGGGGCCGGCGCGGGTTGGTCTTCAGGGAGTTGATGCCGTTCGCCATCGAATCCTTCGTTGGGGGTGGCCTCGAAGGGCGATAAGCCTACGCGCCGGACGATATCCCGGCACGCATCTTGGAAGTGGGCGAGTTGTTCCTGGAGGTTGGGTTGGCCGGAACGGGCGCCCGCCTGGTAAAGGGCATAAACATGATCCAGCAAGTGGACCAGGACCTGCAGCCATTGGCCTTCGCCCCGGCGCAGCTTTTCGGTTTCCAACCGGAGGGCGGCTTTTTCGGAGTCATTAGCTTTCTGCATGAACTCGGCGAACGAATGTGCTTCCGCCGCAATCCGATCCGCAATTTCCTTGGAAGAAGACACGGTCCTGGAAGCTTGTTCTTGGACTCCCTGCCATTGGCTGGTGGCTGTCTTAATTTGGTCAGACACTGTCTCCAACTTGCGGAGGGTAGCCATGGCATCGGCTAATCCTTCCGCCTCGGCAAATCTGACCGCTGCCTGATGCTCCATGCGGAAAGGCATGATCCCCAGAAAAGCCGCGACCAACACCGCCGCTCCCATCAGACAGGCCGTGGCAAAGGTCAACGGATGCGGATAATGCTTAAGTAGCCACAAAGCGAATGCCAGCAGGCAGGCATCAGCTACATAAAACGGCCATTTTTTAGGAACGGGCACGCGGCGGTCATTCATAGGGCGCCATGGTTTCGGGGTTTACACCCAAATGCAAGTCGACACAGCCATTCTAATGCCAAAAGCCGTCCTTTCCGGACTGGCGACAGGCTTGCAAAAGTTGCCGGGTCGCGGCCACCCTGATTATGCCGAGTTCAAAAGTTCAAAACCGCGTGCTTCCTTAGATTTTTGCGCAATCACCCTCCTCGACTCGGCATTATGGACATTTTGAATCCCTTGCCCAGCGGTCGATCTGCGTAGCCACGCCAACGGCGTGGCGGGAAACCAGCGAAGGCCAATCCGCGAAGACCGGTTAGGAGAATCCTGCTACCGCGAGTCACTTTTTTGGTTACGCGAGCAGAATTTCTCCTCCCGTGACCAGATTTTCTGCAAGCGGACCACAATTTCTGGTCGCGCGAGGACTCGAAGTGCTTCGCGACGCCCGAATTCACCTCGTTTGCCCACTTTTCGTGTCCGTTGACGCAAGATTCCGCGGGCCGCAGCCAGATTTGCAACTCCGCTTAGGAAAATCGTGCTTCACCAAGCTAAAATTCTGGTCCGCTAACGAGAATTTCTGCTCACGTAACCAGATTTCCTGGTCCATGAGCCGTTGGAGGATGGGCAATCGCTTGGGGGCTGAGGGTTTTCGATGTCCAAGTCGCGCCACTCCGCAACTCCGCACGCGCCTAGTTCAAGACCTCCTGCGCCTTTGTCTGGAATTACCGCTAAGAACTCGCCCACGGCGGCGTGTTGTTCGCGCATCGGTCCGCCGGCGCGAATGTGGGGCGTTTTGGCAGCGGGAGCTGGGAGCTGGCAAGGGAATTTCGTGGCGACCATGCTCCTTCTTGATCACGAGTTCCAGCCCGCCCTCGGCTGGTATGAAACTCTGACCAACAAGGAGTATCAGACCGCGCTACAGAAGTCACCCACGCGAACCACCCCCGGCGCGGTTGCGCCGGGGGGCGTGGCGGGCGTCAGGTGTCAGGTGTCAGGTGTCAGGTGTCAGGTGTCAGGATTGTCCCGGCGCCTCTGTTCTGTTACATGCCCGCAATGGCAGGTTCACTTTTTGGCCGGCAGCACCACCAGGGTGCAAGAGGTGTTGCCGGAGGAATCCGTCACCACCAAAACAGGATTGCCCACGGTCAAAATGTTGGCGGCGATGCCGTCGGAGCCGCGTTTGATGGTGGGCCTGGTCTTGGTGAGGGCGAGCTTGACCCGGGTGCCGGGGGCGTAGGGGCCGGCCACGAAGGCGCCCCCGCAGTTGCCCTGGGCGGAGTCCTTCACAAAGATCTGCACGTTGCCTGCGTCGCAGTTGTCGGCGGCTTGCAGGACATAAGTAACGTCACCGTTGATGGGCTCCTTCACCGCCGTCGCGCTGGGCGCCTCAGTGTCTTTTACGGTAACCGCGTGCCACAAGGTGACATTGTTGTGAACAAATCGGCGGGGGACCAAACCGACCTTTGCCTATCCCTCGTTCCCGGCGGTGTTCTTCGGACTGTTTTCAACGGGAATCTCTGCCATTATGCTAAGCAACAAATGAGCGATGTGACTCGCATTCTGCAGTCGATGGAAGGGGGCCATCCCGAAGCAGCCGCTGAGTTGTTGTCGCTGGTTTATGGCGTGTTCCCGCCCAGGAAATCCTCGCCGGGCACAATGCGCTGGACGCGCTCGCGGCCAAAGACCCGCTGGCCGCCGAGGTAGTCAAGCTGCGTTATTTTGTCGGCATGACGGTTTGAGAAATTGCCGAGGCATTGGAAATGGCTCCGCGCATGGTGGACCGGCATTGGGCCTTCGCCCGGGCGTAGCTGAAGCAGAAAATCAAAGGCTAACGCCCACACCAGGTCCGGCGAATGGGACGAAGGGTCCATTGTAGTTTTCCTCTGCAGGCTTAGCCTCACGCCGCGATGTGGCTAGCGTTATCGGCCAAGAACGAAAAGACCCTCCTGAGCTCGGCTCAGCGCTCCGTCATTATTCCGCCACCTCGTCAACCAAACCTCGACCTCCATTACTAATATATGTGCGGCATCGCAACCTTCTTCTCACGTAGTAAGCCCGGTTCCCTCCAAACCTTGAGGCGGGCCACCAGCAGCCTCCATCACCGCGGCCCCGATGACCAGGGCTTCTGGATCTCTGCGGACCGACGCGTTGGCCTCGGCCATGCCCGCCTGAGCATCATCGATCTCTCCACCGGCCATCAACCGATCGCCAACGAGGATGAACGCATCCATATCGTCGTCAACGGCGAGTTTTACGACTTCGAGAATCAGCGGCGCACGCTGCAGCAACGGGGCCATCACTTCCGCACCGCTTCGGACAGCGAGATTGCGTTGCACCTCTACGAGGAATTCGGCGCGCATTGCGTGCAGCACCTGCGCGGAGAGTTTGCCTTCGTGTTATGGGATGAAAACAACCAGACGTTGCTGGCGGCGCGCGACCGGTTCGGCATCAAGCCGCTCTATTACGCGTGGCACAACGAAACTCTTTACCTGGCTTCGGAGATCAAAGCGTTGTTCGCCGCCGGGGTGCCAGTCTGCTGGGATGGGGAATACTTCTATCAGCATGCCACTGGTCCCGCCATGCCGGACCGCACGCTCTTCGCAGGCGTCTATCAAGTGCCGCCGGGCCATTATTTGGTCGCGACCGCGGGCGGCACACGCCTGCTCCGGTATTGGGAGTTCCAGTACCCCCCGGCGGCTGAGCTCGCTGCGGTCACCCGCAACGAGCGATCCTTCATCGAAGAGTTCTCGGCCATTTTCGAGGAAGCGGTGCGCTTGCGCATGCGGGCGGACGTTCCCGTGGGCTGTTATCTGAGCGGCGGGCTTGATTCCTGCGCGGTGCTCGGCTTCGCTTCGCGATTTGCGAAATCCCCCATCCAGGCCTTCACCCTCACCTTCGATCAGGCTGCTTATGACGAAGGCGACCTGGCCCGCGAGATGGCGGCCTACGCCGGAGCGAAGTTCTGTCCAATCCCGATCCGGCAATCCGACATTGCAGAACATTTTGCGGATGCCATCTGGCACTCCGAGACTCTGTTCAGCAACGGACATGGGGTGTCGAAGTATCTCCTCAGCCGCGCCGTGCGCGACGCGGGCTACAAGGTGGTCTATACCGGCGAAGGCTCCGACGAAATCTTCGGCGGCTACGTGCATTTCCGAACCGATCTGCTCCTGCATAACACGCCCGGCCAGGATCCGGCCGAAGTCCGACGGCGGCTGCAACAACTCGAAGCCGCCAACACTATCTCGGGCGGCCTGCTCATGCCGGCCGGCGAAGCCGGGCCGCTCGAGAGCGCTCGGCGGTTGCTCGGGTTTGTTCCCTCTTGCCTGAAGGTGTTCGCCGCCCAGGGCCACCAACGCCGCCAGTTGTTCGCCGCCGACTTCCAGGCGCAGTTTGACGGACGCGATAGCACGCGACTTTTCCTCGACGCCTTCGACTTGCCGGAAGTGCTCCACGGCCGGGATCCGCTCAACAAGTCGCTCTTCGTCTGGGCCAAGTCATTTCTGCCGGGCTACATCCTTAACCTGCTGGGCGACCGGATGGAGATGGCCCATTCCGTGGAAGGCCGTGTGCCCTTTTTGGACCACCACGTGGTCGAGTGCGTCTGCCGGGCACCCGTCTCGCTGAAGATTCGAGATCTGACCGAGAAGTATATGCTGCGGGAAGCGGCCAAGCCGGTCATTACCAACACCGTCTACCGCCGGCAAAAGCATCCGTTCCTTTCGCCGCCCGTCACCATGGCGCCTGGGGAATCGTTCGATCAAATGCTGCAGGACACCTTGCGCGGGCGCGGCCTGGCCTCGTTGCCGTTCTACGATCAGAAAAAGGTGATTGCCTTGCTCGATCGATTGCCGGCCATGTCGGACAGCCAACGCATCGGCTGGGATCCGGTCTTGATGTCGGTGCTGAGCGCATGCGTCATGCAGGAGCGGTTCGGCTTGGGCCCTCGCACGATCTCGGACCGATTCCTGCACGACGCGCCAACCACGCTGGTGCCGCCGCTCCGGGAAAGGCCGACCGCCATTGTTCCGGCCTGAGCCCGCGCGGGCCTGAAGAAATGGATCAGGGTTCTCAACGACAAGGCCAAACGGCGCGAACTGATCAAATTCCTCCAATCAATCGACGAAACGGCAGTTGTGTTCCCTTGAACGCGTTCGCCGGTCGGCCGACTCCAATTCATCGGTGTCAATTTTTGGAGTCGGCCGGCCCACCGCCAGCTTGGGAAATCGAGCCGATCATCTCCTGGAAGTCTGTTCCGGTTGTGCCGGTCACAATTCGAGCCGAGAGGCGCTAAACATGAGTGCCAGGCATGCGGAGGTGGGCGCATTGGGATACTTCCCCCCAGGATCGCGGCCTTTAGGGCGCTCCATCTTGTTTCGGGCCCGGGCGTAAGACTAGCCGACGCTTCGTTGCAAGGAGGAGTAAGAGTAAGGAGTAGGAGTAAGAGCAAGAGTAGGAAACTGGCTTCGTTTCACACCGTTCTTACTCATACTCCTTAATTTCCATCCATGTTCCGGCGCGGTTACAAGTTTGGTGCGCGGCGTTGACGCCGCTTCATCGTCCGTCGGCTCGAGGGATCAAGGAACTACCGAACGCTTCCTCCGATCCCCATCCCGAAGCGGCCTAAACAGGCCGTGAAAACTATTTGGAAGATTGCGCCCGACTGCATTGTTCGGGGGGCAGTGCCTAAATAAATACGCCCTGCGGAGGTGCGACGGGAAATCGTAACTTGTGCCTAAAGGCGCCGGCACATAACCTGTGCGAGGATGGATCACAAGCCGGCAACAAGCGCAGTGACACCGCACCGCAAACTGGGCGTTGGGATATTGCTCCTGTTGATTGGCTTCGTGGCGCTGCTGGCTTGTTTGCCGACGGAGCCGCGCTACCAAGGCAAGAAGCTGAGCGAATGGCTGGTCTTCGGCACGGAATCGGACGAGGCGATGGAGCAGACGAGCCGTGCGCTGCAGAGCCTGGGACCCAAAGCGATTCCTTGTTTATTGCATTGGATCCAGTCGAAAGATTCCAAGCCCAAGCAGCTGATGAACGCGCTCCTGGATGAGCAATCCTGGAGCGAGTTCCGCTTCCGCGACGCGGACGAGTGGCGGGAGTTGGCCATAGCGGGCTTCGCCTATTTGGGAGAGCCGGCCAGCTCAACAATTCCGAAACTCGACTCGCTGATCGAAGATTCTGAAATCGGCAGCGATGTTTTCTATGCCCTCTGCTACATCGGCGAACCGGCGGTGCCGAATCTGCTCGCCGCGATGAACCACCGCTCCGCCGCGGTCGCCTGCGCGCGACTGAAGTCCTCGGAAACACACCACTCCTGAATCATCCCCACCTGCTCTCGCGCCTCTTGGATTTGACATACGATTTCGATCGTGATGTTCAGGAAGCCGCCGTTGGCAGTCTTCGCTTCTGTCAGATTGAGCCGCAGAAGGTGGGAGCCGCTTTGGCCAGGGTCGCCACCGACGCGGAGCATCCTGGCCGGCAGTCCGCGTTGGGATATCTTTGTGCCTGGACAACAAACGCGGATTTGACCCGGCCGGTTTTTCTGGTGGGAATCCGGGACACAAACCCGGCGATTCGGCGTCTCGCCGTTAGCGGGCTGACCTCAATGCAGGCTGACCATGTGATTGAGCTTCTCGATCCATGTGTGAAGGATCCGGACAGGGCGATCCGCGTCCGGGCGGTTGCGTCGCTTCGCAGGTTTACCAATCAGGTTTCCGAAGCCTCCGCTCGATTACGAGCCGCGCTGCGTGATCCTGATCCAGTGGTACGGGCAGCCGCCGCAGGTGGACTGGCGATGCTTGCTGCTTCGAGCAAAAGCTCCTCGCCTGATGTTTCCTGGTCGGCTCAGGAGATGGCCAACGGTATTTCACCGTCAGTGCTCGCCGAACTCGCCGAGGTTGACGAGCAGTCTGCCCGGGCGCTGGGTTACTTCGCCTCTGTTTACTCGACCAGCTGTGGTTTTCAGCGACGCCTCTATGTGCCGCGGCGAATTCTTGAACGGCGTTTCTCGGCGGTTCATTGATGGAATTCTAAAGAGGCAGAGCCTCAGACCAGCAAGGCGAGGACGATTCTTTGCTGGGAGGTGGCAAGGGGATTTTGCTTTGATTAACCGAACCGGGCAGCGAGCGACATTCAACATACCGATTAGGTACCGTCGTCATCGAATACAAGTGGCATCCGCTACATGGTCAACGGCTGCCGTTGATGCGACGGATCGGGTGGGGAGCTAATGAAAC
>DATLUX010000394.1:0-11241 GCA_035577805.1 Verrucomicrobiia bacterium | reverse complement strand
CCGGACGCCAAATACTACTATTCCAATGTCGGCTACGTTCTCGCGGGGGCAGTGCTGGAACATCTCAACGGTCGGGCGTGGGAAGAGCTGATGCGCGAACGACTGTTTCAGCCACTGGGCATCAGCACGGGCGGATTCGGGCCGCCGGGCACCGCTGATAAAACCAAGCAAGCCTGGGGCCACTCCCCGGTCCTTGGCAAACCGCTTGACCCGCGCAGCCCCGCCGCGGAACTCCCGTTGTTCTACGGCCCCGCGGGCCTGGCACACATGACAATTACGGATTGGGCAAAATTTATCGCGCTCCATTTGCTGGGAGATCCGGCCAATCCGCATTGCCAGGCCGCGCTGCTCCAGCTGGATACATTTGCGGAAATGCACGCGGTCGCACCGGCCACAACTTCCAAGGGGTGGGTAATACGCGGGCTAAACTTCCTGGCAACTGGTGATGCCGCACCCGCCGTAACTTACTGTGCCGGATGGTTTATCAGCACAGCCAGTTGGGCAAAAGGCACCCAGCCTGGAGACACCGGCCGCCGTCTCTGGCACGCCGGAAGCAACGGAAGGTGGAACTGCGGCGTGGTCATCGCACCCGAAATTGACTTTGCCGTGCTCGTCGCGTGCAACCGCGGCAGCGCTGCCTGGAAAACCCGCCAGACAGTCAAGGCATTGATTCGGACATTTGCACCCAAACGGACCTCATAATACTGGTCCGGCTCAGAAATTGAAACTGAAGCCCAAGTTTGAGCGGATGCTGATTTGTTCAAGCTGCTTGAGGCTGCCCCGGTGCATTCGGAATAATGCCGAGTTGAAAAATGAAAAAAGGGCGATTCCTCAATGTTTTGAAGAATCGCCCCGTGTGCTTGGCATTATCAAATGCTACAGAAAATAGCCAAGGGATCGAAGGCTGCAATGGCGGTCCGCGCCGACCCTGGCAAAAGGAGATGCTAAACAGAATCTTCTTCCTTTTCCGGAGCTTCGGTGATCAGGCACTCGGTAGTGAGCAGCAACCCGGCAATGGACGAAGCGTTCTGCAGGGCGGCGCGAGTCACCTTCGTAGGGTCCACCACGCCAGCCTTGACCAGGTCTTCGTATTCGTTAGTCGCCACGTTGTAACCTTCATTACCCTTGCGGCGCCTCACTTCCTGTACAACGATGGAGCCTTCCACACCGGCGTTGGAAGCCAAAACGCGAGCCGGCTCCTCGATGGCGCGCTTGATGATATTGACACCAATTTGCTCGTCTTCGTCTCGTAGCTTCAAGCCTTCGAGCACGGACAAGCAGCGGATCAACGCCACGCCACCGCCAGGGACAATCCCTTCTTCCACCGCAGCGCGAGTGGCGTGCAACGCATCTTCCACTCGGGCTTTCTTTTCCTTCATCTCAGTTTCGGTCGCCGCGCCGACATTGATGATGGCCACGCCGCCGGCGAGCTTCGCCAGGCGTTCCTGCAATTTTTCCTTGTCGTAGTCCGAGGTGGTTTCCTCGATCTGACGGCGGATTTGGTTGACACGGCCCTGGACTTCACCGGGCTTCCCGGAGCCGGCCACCATGGTGGTGCTTTCCTGGTCCACCACGATGGACTTGGCTCGGCCGAGGTCTTCGAAAGCAATCGATTCCAGTTTGATGCCGAGTTCTTCGCTGATGAACTTGCCACCGGTGAGGATCGCAATGTCTTCCATCATCGATTTGCGGCGATCGCCGAAGCCGGGGGCCTTGACGGCGCAGACGTTGATGGTGCCCCGCAGTTTATTCACGACGAGCGTGGCGAGTGCTTCGCCTTCGATATCTTCAGCGATGATCAACAGGGGCTTGCTGGCCTTGGCCACCTTTTCGAGGATGGGGAGCAGCTCTTTGACACTGCTGATTTTCTTCTCGTAATTGAGCACATAAGCATCTTCGAGCTTGGTTTCCATCGTCTCCGCATTGGTGACGAAGTAGGGCGAAAGATAGCCTTTGTCGAATTGCATCCCTTCCACCACTTCCAGCGTGGTCTCCATCGACTTGGCTTCTTCAACCGTAATGGTGCCGTCCTTGCCGACTTTATCCATCGCGTCTGCGATGATTTGGCCGATGGTCGTGTCCCAGTTGGCCGAGACCGTGGCGACTTGCTTGATCTCTTCCTTGTCCTTGACCTTCTTGGCGATCTTGGCGAGATGTTCCACGGCCACGGCCACCGCTTTCTGGATGCCGCGCTGGATGCCAATTGGGTTCGCGCCCGAGGTGACAAATTTCAAACCTTCCCGATAAATCGCCTCGGCGAGCAATGTGGCCGTGGTGGTGCCATCGCCTGCGTCATCGCTGGTTTTGCTAGCAACCTCGCGAACCATTTGGGCGCCCATGTTTTCGCAGACATCCTCCAGTTCGATTTCCTTGGCAACGGTCACGCCGTCCTTGGTCACCGTCGGGGATCCGAATTTTTTGTCGATCACCACGTTGCGGCCCTTGGGGCCGAGCGTGGCCTTCACCGCGCGACTCAACTTTTCCACTCCCTTGAGCAGGGACTGACGCGCCGTTTCATCAAAGATCAATTGTTTTGCTGCCATAGTATTATTCTTTTTGTTGGTTTTGATGATTATTCGATGACAGCGAGGACGTCGTCCGAGTTCAGGATTTTATATTCCTTGCCGTCCAATTTGATTTCAGTGCCGCCGTATTTGTTGACGAGCACACGGTCGCCCTTTCTAACCTCGAAGGGAACCTTCTTGCCATTGTCGTCGGTCTTGCCAGTGCCGAGCGCCACGACCACGCTTTCCATCGGTTTTTCCTTGGCAGTGTCGGGAATTATGATCTCGCCCTTCTTGCCTTTGTTCTCTTTCTCTTCGACCGCTTCCACGAGAATCCGATCGCCCACCGGTCTAACGTTTGGTGTCATACTTGATTTTCCTTTGTTGTTTTGATTTAACCCTTAGCTGGCGCTGTGCCAGTGCGCGTCCAAGGCTCCGTGTGCTAAGCGGCAACAAGTTGAGACTGCGGTATCTGAGATTCCTCGCTGCCAGGTGGCGCGCGGGAAGCCACCTGTGAGCAGTGGCAAGCCACCTTCATTGAACTTCGCGCGGGCGGCTTTGCGCACTGAATGTGTTCTATCCCACGGTCTGGTGAGTTAGACTTGCCGCAATGTTGGCGTGTCCTCTCCGATACGACTCTGCCAGATGAATGAACACTGACATCAATTCCGCGGTAACTGAGACGCTGCTCTATCACGAGCAGACCAAGCATCATTTTCATCGCTATGCGAGGTCCTCCGGGTTCCTGGACTGGGCCAATCAGCCCAATCCATTCCGCTTCTATGAGGGAGTGACCGCGATCAGGCTTCCGTTGCTGCAAAAAGACCCGGCGAGCGAGCACCTGGCTTTATACGAAAGGAGCCGCAATTCCATCCAGGATTTTACTCGCGAAACCGTCGGGGCCTTTCTTGAGTTATCGCTCGGGCTTTCGGCGTGGAAGTCTATTCCCGGAAGCATGTGGGCTTTGCGGATGAATCCTTCCAGCGGTAATCTGCATCCGACCGAAGCCCACCTGATCCTGCCGGCGCTGCCCGGAGTCACCGCGGGCATCCTCCATTACAACTCTTTCCTGCACGCTCTGGAACCCAGAGCCTTTGTGCCCGAAACGCTTTGGCGGCAAATCAAAGAGCATCTTCACACGGATGGATTCCTCGTCGCCTTGACCAGCATCTTTTGGCGCGAAGCTTGGAAATACGGTGAACGGGCTTTTCGCTACTGCCAGCACGACGTTGGACATGCCTTGGCGGCCCTCAGCTTCTCAGCCAATCTGCTCGGCTGGAAAGTGACCTGGCTGAACGCGGTCTCAGACGAGGAGATTGCGAGGCTGTTGGGCTTCGATCAAACCCACTGGCCGGAGTTCGAGTTGGAACATCCCGAGCTGCTGTGTTTCGTCCACCGCAGCGGGGAGCAGGGGATTCCGCGAGATTTGCCGCGCGAGATTGCATCGGATTTTTCAGGCCTGGAGTTCCGGGGAACGCCAAACCAATTGAGCGACGATCATGTGGATTGGGAGATCATTTCGCGGGTGGCTGAGGCGACGGCAAAACCCCGGTCCTGGGAAGGGGCGTTCGGTGCCCCCGGCCCTGCTGGCTTACCTGACACCACCCCGCCGTGTTACGCGCCGACGGCCCAATCTGGAATCTCCGCGGCACAAATCATTCGCCAAAGAAGAAGCGCGGTGGCCTTCGATAGGGTCAGCAGCATCACCAAAGACCAGTTTTGCACCATGCTGGACAAAACCCTTCCACGTGACGCCTGCGCGCCGTTCGACCTCGGACTGACTGTCTCTTGCGTGCATCTGCTCCTGTTCGTCCACCGCGTCACGGGATTGGAGCCGGGCTTGTATTTCCTGCTGCGGGCGGAAAGGGACTTGCCCGCCTTGCAGCAAAAGTGCCATCGCCATTTCCTCTGGCGTCCGGTCAATGAGCTGTTTCCCTTGTATTTGCTCCAGGCCGGAGATTTTCAGAGCACCGCAACGTCGATAAGCTGCCAGCAGTCCATTGCTGGCAACGGCGCCTTCTCTTTGGGCATGATCGCGCGGTTTCGGGAGGAAGTGGAGACGGCTCCCTATCGCTATCGCCATCTGTTTTGGGAAACCGGCATGATCGGGCAGGTCCTCTACTTGGAAGCCGAAGCCCAGGGCGTGAGAGCAACCGGCATCGGCTGTTTCTTCGACGATCCCGTGCATGAATTGATGGGACTCCCGGACGACGCCTTCCAAAGCCTTTACCATTTCACCGTGGGCGGCCCGCGGGAAGACGCGCGTCTGGCGACCCGCGCAGCCTACCACCACCTGGAAGCATCGGTCCGTTAGCCCTCAAGTTCGAAACATCGCACTTCCTTCGGACGGTCACGCATCGTGCAAATCGTCGTGCTGGAGCGCCTTCGCCGCGTTTCATTCGTTTATCCCCCAGCGAGACTGAGGCAAGCCCGGGTAGTGGAACGGAGCCGCATAGCGGCGGTGCAGCAGGCCGCGAACATCTTTGCTGCTCGAAGGCACATGCCGAAAATTGCTGATGAGATTGCAGGCTCGCTCCACGCGCCTCGGAACCGGTTCCGCCAGCAACTCGCGTATCGTTTGCAGCAGCATGGGCACATCGACTGGTTTCTCCATGAGCGCACAGGCCCCGGCGGCTTCGGCCAGGTTCCGGAGTTCGGCTTGGCTGGTAATCACGATCACGGGCAGGAACGGATTCTCCTCGGTGATTTCCTCAATGGCCTCCCACCTCTGTTCCGTCGGCGCATCGAGACTCATCAAGAGCAGGTCGATTTCACCCGCTTCAGACTTCGCGATGGCCTGCTGGACGTTTTCGGCCAGGACGACCTGATACGTTTCCGACGAGAGTGAATCGCGCAACGAACGGAGGAGCGACTCGTTGTCGTCGTCCACCAGCAGCACTTTTTGTTTCATACGTTTGATTCCTTTCAGTTTCTTGTTTGCCGATCCGTAGCGGCGATAGTTGGCTTGAGGCTGAATGGCTCGAGATGGGTCCGCTGCCGGTCGCTTGCAGATGGGTTTGCACCGGCTGGCCCAGCAGCAGATGGATGGTCTGAATGAGCGCGCGCAGGCTGAACGGTTTTTCCAGCCGGGTGCTCACGCGCTCCGCCACAGTCTGTTCAAGCTCCGTCTTCTTCTCCGTGACCATGACAATCGGCAGGGCGGGATTGAGTGCGCCCAGTGGCTCGAAGATGTCCCAGCCCACCTTCAGTGGCTGGTTGAGGTCCAGCAGCAGCAGTTCAATGTACCGCCGGTTGTAGGCCGCCACAGCCTCCTGAGTCGTGGCTGTCCAGAGAACCTCGAACTGTTCCTGTTCCAAGGCACGGTTTAGCTCCAGGCGGACAAGCCCATTGGCCTCGACCAGCAGGGCCAGCACTGTCCTCTTTTGAACTGTTCTTATCATCGGTCCTGTAAATCACTACCGAATCAACTCTCCACGAATCGCAGCAACCTGCTGAACATCTGAACCGGCCATGCTTTCGCCTTCCGTGAATCCTGCTTTGGGGCTGAGAGCGGCCTCGTGTTATGCTTTAATTCTTCGTGGCAATGGGGACACGCATCAGCGTACATGAAATTGTCAAGTTTGACACCACAGTGAGGACATTTTGTTAGGTTCATCGTTTTCATCTTTCCATTCTTGAGCTCCATCGTGCGCTCAGTGCCTGCCACATCTGCCGGTTTCCAACACTGTGAGCGGACTGAAGGCCAGCGGCGGGACCTTCAGGCGCACTGGCCCACTTTCAAAACTGAATTCAGCTTGCCAAACAGGTTAGGCACGTCTCGGTGGCCAGCGAATCGGCCAACCAATTGCCGTCCACCACCAGACGGGGAACCGTGACATACCCGGCAAGAAACCAGTTTGAGCGAGAATTGAGTTCACAATGTGATTTGAGTTTTCCAGTTCACAGTTCTCGCAACCGCTCGCGATTGCACCTGGGTATTGCTTTAGCTGGCGCGGTGCCAGTTGGCATTCAACGCTTCGTGTGCTGAGCGGCAAGGAGTTGGCACTCCGGCAACTGAGATTCTTCGCAGGCAAGTGGCGAGTGGGAAGCCACCTGTGAGCGGTCTCAAGCCACCTTCATCGAACTTCGCGGGCGCGGCTTTTCGTTGGGCGTGTGAATTTCCAGGCTGGAACTTTCAGACTCATTTCAAATCCATTAGATGCACGGGCAATTCGACCTCCGGATTCCGCGGCTGCCTCCTGGTCACTGCCGAGCGGCCTGCCTCTGTTGTCTTCGGATAGTTTGAATCATCTCTCATCAGGTGTCCTTCGATTCGGGAAGCGGGGAGGGAGTGATGCAACATTTGAGCAGCGTCTCGTTAAATGGCTGGTTGCCGGACGGCAGGCATCGAGAACCCGCGGCGCGGTTGCGCGCGCGCTGGGCGCGGCTCTCCATCGGTTGGTCCATCAACTCGCGAACCGTTTGCAGCAGTAGCGGAACATCGAGCGGCTTCTCCATCAGGACATCTGCACCCGCGGTTTCTGCCAAGGCCCGCTGATTTGGACGACCGGTTATAATGATGACGGGCAACAGGGGGTTGACCGCGGCCAGCCACTCCAAGGCGACCCAGCCATTTATGACGGGCATGTTGAGGTCCAAAATCAAGAGGTCAATGCGCTGGGCACCGTGCTTCTCGATGGACTCCTGGCCATTTTCGGCCAGCACGACCTCATGATTCTCCGCTCGCAGGATTTTGCTCAGGGACTCACGGATGGAGCACTCATCCTCCACCAGGAGAATTCTCTTTGTCATAAAATCGTTTGCGTTTTCAGCGGACTCCGCGCGTTGTTTTTCAATGACACACGGATGATAGATTTGGTGCGATTATTGTTTAGCTGGCCTTGTGCCAGCGGGTGAGTGATGCTCTGCATGTTTAACGGCAACTGGTTATGAATTGTGCCTTCCCACATCGGCGCCCGGGGGTGGCGAGTGAGAATCCACATGTGGCCGCCAGCTAGTCACCCCATGAATGTCAAACTGCGATTGTACGGCTTCGCCGTCGCGGTGGTTCTGCTGGCGGCTCTGGTTGGATGGACGGGCCAAACTTCTTGGCAAAAACTCAAGCAGTTGCGGAAAAACTTCGGCGCGGTGCAGCGCGAGAGTTTTCATCTCGCAGAACATGTCGAGACGAGCACCCTGAACTTAAACGAGACGGTGCTGCGCTTCGACCTGCGCAAAGATCCGGCGGACAAGGCCCATTTCCACCAAGAAAGCGAGGAACTGAAGCGGTGGATTCAGACGCAAAAACCCTCGATCACCATCCCACTTGAACTCGACCTGCTCAACCAAATCGAAGTCGCATTGGAGGCTTACTTGACGAGGACCACCAACCTCATGGAGGAACGGGCGCAGGCCGGGTCCGTCCCCTCGCCCAGGGAGGTTTTGGAAAAGGTTGAGAACAAAGCGCAGATCCTCGGCCTGTGCGCGAAACTAAAGGCTGCAGAACGGGCGGCGTTAAACCACTTCGTGGAGGATTCGAATGAGGCGTTGGGAGGCATGCAACGGCTTCTGATGGCCTTGGTGGCCCTGGTCCTGATTTTGGGGTTTACAGCCACGAGCTTGATTTACCGCGTGAGAATTGCTCCGCTCCGCGCACAGCTGGTCGAGAGCCGCGCCATTATCGAGCGACAGGAAAAGTTGGCCGCGCTTGGGACGCTGGCCGCCGGCGTGGCCCATGAAATCCGAAATCCTCTCACCGCCATCAACGTGCGCGTGCACAGTCTGAAACGGACTCTGGTCAAAGGCTCCTCCGAACTCGAGGATGCCAAAGTCATTGAACAGGAGATCCAACGCCTGGACCTCATCGTCAGTGATGTTCTGCATTTTGCCCGTCCTGCGGAGCCGCGACGGGTTGCCATCACGGCTGGAAGTTTGCTCAGCCGCGTGCAGGGTCTTTTAGGCTCGCAGTTGGAGAAAGCTTCCATCCGATTGAATCTCGCCTCGTCACCGGCCCTGTGGGTTCGAGTTGACCCGCAACAAATCGAACAAGTGTTGATTAACCTCATTCAGAACGCGACGGAAAGTATCGGACGAGAGGGCACGATTACACTGCGTGCGCGAACCACCCTGATGCGCTTGGCGGGTCACGCCACTCCCGTAGTCATTTTGGAGGTGATTGACACCGGCAAGGGTATTCCCCTGAAAGTTCAGGAGCGCCTCTTCGACCCGTTCTTTACCACCAAAGAGGCCGGCACCGGTCTGGGTCTGTCGATCGCGGCGCGCATTGTTGAAAAACATGGCGGCGCACTCCAGTTTCAAACCGAGGTCGATCGCGGTACGACCTTTGGCATCGTCCTGCCGCGCGTGGAGAAAAATGAAGATGAAGTCCCAACCGAAAATTTTACTCATTGAAAACGACGCTAGCATTGTCGGTGGCTTGAAAAAAGAATTGCAGGCCGAGGGCTATGAAGTCGCCGTGGCGGAGAGAGGCGATAAAGGGCTGGCCAAAGCCCAAGAGCAGCCTTTCGATGTCGTCATCACCGACTTGAAGATGCCGGGATTGTCCGGACTGGAATTGGTCGAGCAACTCCACGCCACCAAGCCCAAGCTGCCCATCATTTTGATGACCGCCTTCGGCACGACGGAAACCGCCATCGAGGCGACCAAACTGGGCGCTTACGACTACTTGCTCAAGCCGTTCGATATGGCTGAACTGCTCGATTTGGTCGCCAAATCGGTGGCCTGCAATCGGCTCATGTCCGAGCCGGTGGAAATGGGCGAAGCTCGGTCCAATCAATCTGCGATCATCGGCAACAGCCGCGCCATGCAGGCAGTCTATAAGGAAATCGGGCGCGTGGCCGCCACTGCGGTCACCGTGCTCATTCGCGGCGAAACCGGCACCGGCAAGGAACTGGTGGCCCGCGCCATCTACCAGCACAGCAGTCGCGCGGCGCAACCGTTCATCGCGGTCAATTGTGCGGCCATCCCGGAAACGCTGTTGGAGAGTGAATTGTTCGGGCATGAGCGCGGCGCGTTCACCGGGGCACACGCCCGCCGCGTCGGCCGCGTTGAGCAGGCTAATCACGGCACTCTCTTCCTCGATGAAATCGGCGATTTGAGCTTGAGCACACAGGTCAAATTGTTGCGGGTGCTCCAGGAAAAATACATTCAGCGGGTCGGCGGCAATGAAAAGATTCCGGTGGACATCCGGGTCCTGGCAGCCACGCATCGGGATCTTGAAACCGCTCTGAAGGAAAACCAATTCCGTGAGGATTTGTTCTACCGCTTGAGTGGAGTCACGATCACCCTGCCTCCGTTGAGTCAGCGCTCGGAAGACATGCCTGACCTGGTGAAATACTTCATGCAGCGCTCGGGCGGCGAAGTGGGCGTGGATGCACCCTCCATCCAATTCGAAGCCATTGCCTTCCTGCAAAACCAAGCCTGGCCCGGCAATGTGCGAGAGTTGGAGAACGTCGTCCGGCAGGCCCTTTTGCTTGCCCGGAACTACTCAATCAGTTTGGAACACGCGCAAGAAGCCTACGCACGGACGAGGAAGTCGGTTCTCGTTTCCGATCAGACCATTGCCGGTTATCTTTCGGAGTTGCTAGCCAAGGCTCAGCGCGGAGAAGCGGACAGTGTCCACGCCAAAATGATCCAAGAGATGGAACGGGAGCTGTTTGCACGGGCCATCCAACTGGCCCAAGGCAATCAAGCAAAGGCCGCCCGCTGGCTCGGGGTGACACGCACCACCATGCGCGAGAAACTGATTCATTTCAGTTTGCACCCAACAGGAGAAAAGCAGGACGAATAATCACCGACAGATCCCTGTGATCGAAAAGCTGCCCAAGCCGGATCAGCGCGTCATGGTCCTATGCGCCAAGTTTCGATGTCGCGGTTACATCGATGGCAGCAATGTCTGGCGCTACGATTCAAACGACATGCAGAGCAAGTGAGCGGAGGGTCTTGGCAACAGATCCAAGACAGGCATGGAGCCACCGTCTTCATAACCAACAAATGTCGCGATGACCGGTGGTCCTGATTGCGTCGTCTTACGCGTCACCGCGAGCGCAACCAAACCCAATACAAGCACGAGCATGAGCGCGATGAGCAGGCGTTTTCGGGTCGGGCCGCTCATGGCTTGTGCATGCTGGCAGGGCCAGGAGGGCAGGCAACGTGAAATCTTTCCTCGCCCACCCTCCCGTTTCTGCCGATGAAAGATCGCTGGTATATGCGAAGTCTCTCTGAACAATTGCGAAACTGGCGCTCGCGTCATCGGCTCAGTAAACCGGAGGCCGCCACGGCATTAGATGTGTCGCCCCGCATTATTGATGAACTGGAGCGAGGCGTTCAAAGCCTGCCCCGCCATCTTCTCGAACCGTTATTTGAAAAGCTCTCCAAGCCGCCGAGTAAAGGAATCAGGGGCGCAGCGCCAGATCCCGATGTCAACCGAGGATGACAACCGACAGATCCCTGTGATCGAAAAGCTGCCCAAGCCGGATCAGCGCGTCATGGCCTATGCGCCAAGTTTCGATGTCGCGGTTACATCGATGGCAACAATGTCTGGCGCTAACGGACGGCCACATACATCGTCCCGTCCCGTCCCCAATCTCCATGCCTGTCTTGCATCTGTTGCCAAGACCCTCCGCTCACTTGCTCGGCCGCCCGCACAATCTGCGGCCAGTCCATCCGCCCTGCCCGCCCCAGCCGCCGCCCTGGCGTCTGCTCTGCCGCATCGACCCGCCGGCCCTTGAGTAACCGCTTGGCAAAATCAGTTCCCCCCAAGACCAACCCGCCCACC
>DATLUX010000393.1:0-6265 GCA_035577805.1 Verrucomicrobiia bacterium | reverse complement strand
GGTGGGCGGGTTGGTCTTGGGGGGAACTGATTTTGCCAAGCGGTTACTCAAGGGCCGGCGGGTCGATGCGGCAGAGCAGACGCCAGGGCGGCGGCTGGGGCGGGCAGGGCGGATGGACTGGCCGCAGATTGTGCGGGCGGCGGAGCAAGTGAGTGGAGGGTCTTGGCAACAGATGCAAGACAGGCATGGAGATTGGGGACGGGACGGGACGATGTATGTGGCCGTCCGTTATGGGGGCTGCCGGTTGGCGGAAGTCGTGCGTGCGCTGGCGGGATTGAAGTATCAAGCCGCCGCCCAGGCGGTGCGACGCTTCCAAGTCGGTCTGGGCAAGGACGCGGAGAAAACCCGGTTTGTGGACAAGATGAAGGTGCGGTTAGCAAAGAGCGCGGCCAACGCCTAAATGTCAAACATATAGGTCCGCCCTATGCCCTTCAGCATGGCCGGGAAACCGTTTACACTCCATGATGAACCGTGGGGGATACCCCCAATCGATAACAATAGGCGCATCCCCTAGCGTCACTCCAATGGCGAAGTTTTATGACCACCCCAACACTTAAGACGCTCCACACGTATCTCAAACTGCTCGAGAACGCATCGGAGTTGAAAAGACGGATGCCGGCCTCTTCCCATCAAAGGAGCCTCAGGGACGGCTTGTCCGAGATTAGCAAACTGGTCGGCATTAATAATGCCGCGTTTAAAGACCCGCAAAACATCGCGGCGTCCATCGGCCAACAACGGTTCGTCATGATTTGGGGGGAACCATCCGTGACTACCCATATCGCCCGCATCTTTGACAGTTCGAAGATCCTCCTGACCGTGCTCATTGACGCCGGACATTTCGAGAGGGCGGCAACGACGCAACTAGGACCGCAATCGGGCACAGCCCATTACCAAACAGAGGCCAAATCCTTGACGCCGAGTTGGGCGCAACCGAGATCCGAATCGCGAGGCACTTCCGTAGCACCGGGCGCCGAACAGGAAATTGTGCTCGAAACCCTAAAACCGCTGCTCGAAGGAAACCTGACGCTGACTTGCCGTCTTTTCCGGGTCCTCTTCGAGCACATGTTGGGATTCGCGTCTCAAAGCAGCGCCCAACAGGGAAGTGCCGCCCTGGTGAACGAGTTGACCGGCAGCAAGGAACATGGCCGATCGTTCTTTGCCACGGCGATGTTCATCCTCGGAGCGGAGATTGATCGCGAGAACGTGATGTCATTCATGCTGGCTCAGGGGCTATTTGGCATGCCGATCTTCGAGCAACTTCTGCTGAACAGAGAATACTGTGATGCCTATTACACCTTCCGGAAACTTGAGCGGGCCTTCGTCGGCACCTCGGACGATGAAGAAGCGCAACTCCGGACGCGGGTGGACAAGTTCAACGCACAATTCGGAGGAAAGCCCTGCGGTGCGAAATTGTTCGAAGCCGATGGCCACGACAAAGCCAGAGTCGATGCCCACCTTGCCGCATTTGATCTTATCGAAGCGTTGGCGCTCACCCCCTGGAGCATGAGTCTGAGCAATCCGATCGCGGCCGCTTCTTCCAACTCCGTCCGGTCCCTGAAAACCGTAGCGCGGCATTTTGAGCGTTTCGCCGACGGCGAGGAAACCAAAGAACAGGCCAACAAGGAAATTGCCGACCATCTCCTCGCGTTCGCCCGGCAGTATTCTGCAGACACCAAGGAATCGGAGGCGGTGGCAGAATCGACTCACCCATGACTGAGCTGGCAGTCATGGGGAGGGCACCAGGAGTGTGGACAAGACGAAAGTGCGGTTGGCAAAGAGCGCAGCCAAGGCCTAAATGTCAAATATATAGATCCAGATCTGACCTCACGCCCTTCCTAACAGCAACGCACTTTATTACTAAAGTATCTGTAATGCACTTGGCGGCTACCAACTAAGCTCTGAAGCTGGTCCGCCTTTCTGGACCTGATCTATTGAGCTCAACGATGGTTCATTTGGAAGCATCGGAGAGCCGGATGTTACGAGGTTTTGAGAAAGCTCAGATCGATGCTGTCGGTCCAGCGAGTGCTAACTTTTTCGTTCTGACCCTGGCGGTTTCCGGGGGTGAAGCAATGGGGTCGGATCTATATTAGTATTAGTGACAATTTGAGGCGTTCCCGGAAGCATGGGCGTCATGGTCAGCCCGGGGCGTTCAGGCTGATGATTACCGCTACAGCATGCGTGATGAGCTATCTCTGCCCGGCGGCATTGCCCACGGATTTGGCGGTAAAGAAGGGTCGCCCAGGATTTTGGACACGGCTGCGAGCAGTTGTTCCGGCTGGTACGGCTTTTCAAAGAAGGCGGCGGCGCCGAGTTCCCTGGCACGATTCTTGAAGGCGGACTGTTTGCTGGCTGTGAGAAAAATAATCGGGGTGGGCCTTGAAATGAGGCATTGAACCCGTTCGGCAACCATGAACCCGTTCCCGGCTGGGATCGATATATCCAGAAGGAGCAAGTCCGGTTTGAGTTTGACCGCGGCCGCCAATCCAGTCAGGGCATCGCTGGCCATGGTCGCTTCGTAGCCAGCGGACTTAAGCCGCAGGGCCAGGGCCTTGGCAATCTTCGGGTCGTCTTCAATGATAAGTATTTTCTTCATGAGTGCTTTATGGGATTCGTGGTTGACGTTGCGTCGGAGCGCGGCGCCTTTCGCGTAAAAGTCGATTCTCCGAGGGCATGACGGATGACCTGCAGCAGTTCTTCGGGGTCATAGGGTTTTCCAAATAAGCCAGCGGCGCCAAGTTCCATCGTCTGACGCCGAAGGTTTGGGTCTAGGCTGCCGGTAATGAAAATGATCGGGATCTTCATCGTTTCCGGCTGGCGGCGAAGTCCTTCGGCCAATCGCATTCCATCGCCGCCAGGCAAGGAGATGTCGAGGCAGAGAAGGTCGGGCTTGAGTTGCAACGCCAGGGTTCCGCCCACCCTTGCGTCGGCGGCCGCTACCACTTCATAGCCGTTGGTCCTCAAACGGATCTCGAGCACGGAGGCAATGCGCGGGTCATCTTCGATAATCAGGATTCTACTCATGGCTCACGTAGGATTCGGGCGATGGTGTTGAGGAGTTTGTCGACATCGAATGGCTTCTCGAAGAAGCCGGCTGCGCCGCATTTCTGTGCTCGCGCCCACAGACCTTCCTTCCGGCTTGCGGTCATGAAAATGACCGGGATGGGAGCTCCATGGATGTCCAGCAGGTCCTGAACCACAGCGAAGCCGTCCCCATAGGGCATGAATACATCCATGAGAATGAGGTCGGGGTGTTGGGCCGCCGCCAGCATGAAGCTTCGGAAGCCATCTGGGACGGCCACGGTGTCGTAGCCAGCGGCCTGGAGCCGGATCTCCAAAGCGGCCGCGATTTTCTTGTCGTCGTCTGCAACGAGGATCTTTTTCATGGCGTGAGGCGGAGGGACGGATCAGGCAGCCAACGTTTGCGTGCGGGGGTGCCGGAGGGATTCCTCAATGGTTTCGATTAGCTCATCGCTATCGTAGGGTTTTTCGAAGAAGGCAATCGCCCCGGCTTCGAACGCCTGTCGGCGAAGCGCGTCCGCCTTGCTTGCGCTCATGAAGATGACGGGAATCTCCCCCAGCCCGATTGCTCTCAGGTGTTGCGCAGCGGAGAGGCCGGTACTGACCGGCGTCCAAACGTCCATGACGATAAGATCGGGCCGGTGGGCCACCGCGAGTCTCAGGCCGTCCACGCCGTCCGGCGCGGTCAAGGCCATGTAGCCCTTGGCGCGGAGGCGAAGGGCCAGAGAGCGAGTGATTCGGGAGTCGTCCTCGACAATCAGGACGAGGGGAGGACTGTGCGGTGATTTGGGGCGGGCGGGTACCGGGGCGCCTCGGGGGGCGGTGGAAGGACCTCCGCCCAGGACGTGTTCAATGGCCAGCCGCAATTGGGGGAAGTCATACGGCTTCTCGAACACAGCCACCGCTCCCAGGTTCAGCGCTTCTTGTTTCAAGCTCCGCAGCGGAAACGCGGTGAGAAAGATGACGGGTACCTGGTCTTGCTTCAGGCTCTGCAGGGAATCAAGGACAGAAAGCCCGTTACCCTGAGGCATGCAGATGTCCATTAAGATTAAGTCCGGATGCTGAGCCAACGCAGCGTCGAGACCGTTCGCGCCGTCGGAAGCGGTGACGACATCGTAGCCAGTGGCTTCAAGGCGCAAGGACAGGGCATTGAGGATGTCGTTGTCGTCGTCAACGACCAATATTGTTCTCTTCATAGGTTGCTGTTCGAGGTAGGTCCCTTCCCAAGCGGCCATCACGTCAGAGCGGGCGTGGTCAAGCGACGCGGACAGATCGTTGAGGAACCTTTTGCCGTCGGTCATATGGTTCTGGTGGAGCCAGGTCTCCATGGTGTTGGGACTCGGAGTTCGAGGAGACGACAGGCTCCGAGTTGCGTCCATGCACGTTGCTCTTCCAAAAGCCGGTTTCCTCCTGCTTTTTGAGCCGGCGAAGAGTGGCGACCAATTCATCGGGGTTGCACGGCTTGGTCAGGAGGGTGAACGGCCCCGATTCCAGCGCCCGGGTCATCAATTCGCCATCGGGTAATCCGGTGAAGACAAGCACGGGAAGCGCTCCCCAGCGCTGCCGCAACTGCTTCAGGACTTCCGGGCCATCGATGTCGGGCAGGTTTAGGTCCAGCACCACCAAGTCCGGTCGGTGATTTCGGGTCAACTGGAGCGCGGCCTTCCCGCCGTGGGCAGTCACCACCACAAACTCGGCGCCTTCCAGCGTGTGCTTCACCAAATCGCGCACATCGGCATCATCCTCGACGACCATCACCATCGTCGGTTTCACGTGCGGCTGCTTCGGCAGCAGGAACGTGAACACGCTGCCCTTGTCCGGCTCGCTCTCGGCCCAGATGCGCCCTCCGTGCATCTGCACCAGCTCGCGGCAAAGGTAGAGGCCGAGACCGAAGCCCTGCTCGTTGGTCGCGTCCCCGTCCTTAATCTGATAGAGGCGATCGAAGATCCGCCCCAATTCGTCCTCGGGAATGCCCCGGCCGGTGTCGCGGACCGACACGCACAGGAAGTCGGGCAGGGTTGGTGCCTCGCCGACACTCACGGTGACGACCCCTCCCGACCCGGTGAACTTCAACGCGTTATTGATCAGGTTGGTCATGACCTGGGTCATGCGCTGCTCGTCAAACGGAATGTCGGGCAAGTTGGGCTGCACTTGATGGCGCAGGGCGACACCTTTGTTGGTCGCCGTTAGTTCGAGCGAGGCCACGGCCCTCTTCACCAGGGCCGCCAACGAACTGGCTTGTACCTCGATGCTAAGCTTGCCGGTCTCCAGCCTGCTGGCGTCCAGCAGATCGTTAATGCAGGCATGCAGTTGCTTGCAGCTATGGAGCGCGATGCCCAGATACTCGGTCTGAGTCTCGTTGACGGTTCCTGCCAGACCCTCCATCACCAAAGAAACGAATTCCAGTGCGGAGGTCAGCGGCGTCTTCAGCTCATGCGACAACGTGTGGTAGAACTTCTGAGTCTCGTCGTGCTTGCGCCTCAACTCTTCGCTGGCCATTTCCACTTCTGCCGTCCGCTCGCGCACGCGTTGCTCCAATCCGGCGTTAAGCTGGTCCAGTTCCTCGGCCTGCTCCATTAGCTTCTCGTTGGTTCGAAACAAGGCGGCCTGGTTTTTCTCAACTTCAGCGTTCCGCTCCTCCAGCTTGTTCACCAAAGTCTGGCTGTACTGTTTCATCACGAACTCGGTGTCGGAGTCTTTCGCGGTCGACGGATTCCGCGCTGTAGAGCTGGAGACCGCTGCGTTCAGGGCCTCCAGCAGCAGCCGCGTGGAGAGTGGCTTGGTCAGGTATTTGTCCGCGCCGACCGCTGCCGAGAGCTTTTGATCGTCCGCCGAAACGTAAGTGCCGGTGTAGTGGATGAAGGCGATGTCTTTGAATTTCGGGCTGAGCCGAACCTCGTGGCAAAGGCGGTAACCGTCCATGTTCGGCATCAGAATGTCCGAAATCACCGCGTCCACCAATTCGCGCTCCAGCGTAGCGAGGGCCTCGACGCCGTCGCCCGCTTCGACCGTGCCGTGGCCTTCGGCCTGCAAAGTCACCCGCAGTAATTTGCGGTTGGTGGGACTGTCGTCAACGATTAGGATTTTCATGGCTGCGACTCCCGAATAAGGGCGTGACGGTGCCCCTGCCGGCTCGATGGCCGGGCTTTTGGCGCACCCGCCCACGCGACGGGCCGCCGTCTTGCTCCAAGTGTTTCAGTCAAGGTCACCAAGGTTTTCGAGCCATCACGAGCTTCCGGCCCGTCGA
>DATLUX010000392.1:0-2092 GCA_035577805.1 Verrucomicrobiia bacterium | reverse complement strand
TTCGAGAAGGTCGCCTGGCGACCTGACACCGCGCCAGCCGTTATAGGCGCCCGTAGCAAAAAGAATGACCAGCGCGAGCGTTGCGGCATCCGACAAGGACTGGATATACGCCGCGTTGTTGACATGCTCGCTGCCCGGAGCGTCGAAAAAACGCGGCGCAACAACATGTGTCGTGACCAGCACAAGTCCCACCCATGCGCTGATGGCGAGCAGATGGATCCAGTCCACCCATACGGGCAAGCTGAACAGGCCCGCATCGACCGGATGTCCTCCGTTGCTTCGTGCAAGGGCGACACCCGCCAGAGCCAAGCCGATGCCCAGCGGAAATCGAATCGACTTGCCTGTCTGGGTAAGCGAAAGAATAACTACGCATAGCATCAGTCCCGCGCCGACTAACCACGCATGACCAAAGCCGGTCTCCACGAGCATCGAGCGGACTGCAGGTCCCGCCTCCAGAAGCGTCGACTCACTCATCAACGCACAATGAATCCAGAAAGCAAACGCGCTGGACACCAGCACGCCGACCGACGCGATACGTAGCGCGCTAACCATCCGCCGACTGATTCCCTCCTGCCACGGTGAGTTTCGACGCGCGAGCCATCGGTCGCCAAGCAGTACGCCAACGACAACCGCAAAGCTGAGGTTCTGCAGGGCAACGAACGCGAGCCGCAGGATGCCAAGGAGACCGTCGTTCATCACTTCACCTGGAAGGTGTACGTGCCCTTGGTCTTGTGGGCGTCATGCGTCATCACGGCCCACTGTACCGAGTAAGTGCCGGACGAAAGTTTCGGGAGTGCGACCGTCAGCACGCGCGGATTGGAAGCGTCGACTTTGGCCTTTTCCCTGGTCACGGCGGCGCCGTTTGCATCGGACACTTTCACCGTGCTGAAAGTGGATTCGAGATCTTCATTAAAGGTAAGCCGCAATGCATCAGGCGCCGCATCGAGGGCGCTACCAGCCGCGGGGACTGCATTCTCGAGCTTGCCGTGTGCGAACGCGGCAGCCGGCACCAGTGCGATGGCCGCTGCCGCAGCCAGCCGCGTGAGCTGCTTGCGATTGAACGTTTTCATGTCGTTGCGCATCCTGAATAGTGAAAGTGGGTGTTACCTGCGTTTGAGGGCAGCACCCCGTAAAAGCATTAATTCTTCTGCAGCTTCGTCACCGTCAATGCGCCGTCCACCTCTTCGGCCACGAAATCAATCTTGTCGCCGACCTTGACCTGCGAAATCATCGCCGGGTTCTTGACCTTGAAGACCATCGTCATGGCGTCCATGCCCAGGTTTTCCAGGGGGCCATGCTTGATGGTCAGCTTTCCGGAGGCTGCGTCGACTTTCTTGATTTCCCCATGCGACATGCCTGCTTTCGCCTCGCCGGCTTGCCTGGCGTCACTGCCACCCATGTCCATGTTGCCCATCTCGCCAGCCGCATAGGTCGATGCCGAAATTGCCAGGACGCAGCCAACCACAATCGATGCAAACACGTTCGTCATCACTCTTTCTCCTGCATTGAAATAAAAAGTTAAGCCGGACTTCAAAGTCCGACGAGACAGAAAATCAGCCGTCCGGCAACTCGCCGGTGTATTCGTACGCAACAGTGCCTTTGGGGTGTTTGAACCAGCCTGGGTCGCGGTAGTCCTTGCGCCCCAGTCCCTCGCGAACCTTCACGACGGTGAACATGCCCCCCATTTCCAGCGGGCCGAACGGACCGGTGCCGGTCATCATCGGCAGCGTGTTATCAGGCAAGGGCATTTCCATCTCGCCCATCGCGCCGCCCGTGCTGCCCATCGCCATGTAGTCCGGTACGAGTTTGTTGATGCGTTTCGCGAGGTCCTTCTGCGGTACGCCGATAAGATTTGGTACGGAATGCCCCATCGCATTCATCGTGTGGTGGGACTTGTGGCAATGGAACGCCCAGTCGCCGGGCCGGTTCGCCGTAAATTCGATGGCACGCATCTGGCCGACCGCGACATCGGCGGTCACCTCAGGCCAGCGTGCGGCCGGCGGAATCCATCCGCCATCCGTTCCCGCAACCTCGAAGTGGTAACCATGCAGGTGGATGGGGTGGTTGGTCATCGTCAGATTGCCGAACCGGA
>DATLUX010000391.1:0-25913 GCA_035577805.1 Verrucomicrobiia bacterium | reverse complement strand
CAACGTGGCCCTTAAACTCAATGCCCATCCGGACGTGACCTGGTACCGCGTTGAGGCCGAAAACCAGGAGAGCATCCATAACCACAACGCCTACGCCAGTATCGAGAAAGGGTAGGAGGTTCCCGGTTCCCGGTTCCCGGTTCAGGGTTCAGGGTTCAGGGTTCAGGGTTCGGGGTTCGGGGTTCGGGGTTCGGGGTTCAGCGGAACGCATCGTGAGTTGAAAGTGGCCGTTGAGCCTTGGAGCGTTTGCGCGCTTAATATCCCGCACCGCAGGCCGATGAGTTGGCATGCGGTGGCAGGCGGTGGCGCGTCGAACCGTCCCGTGGTCTTTGATCATTTGCTGAATGAACGCCTTTACGGCCAGAACGGCCCCCTGCGCGCAGTGATCGCGCCGGGGAAACCGCTTTTCGATTACGCCGCCGAAGTGAAGAACGCGCGGCAGGCGTTTGTGGCCAACGCCAGGGAACTGGGTTTAAACACCGATCTCGACGAATTGCCTGAGCCGGTCGTCGATGGCGCTCCGGCCAAGGTCAGGGTGATCGGCGTCGAGTGGCGGTTCGGCAGCGAACCGCCTGAATACAATCTAAGTTTGCTGGCCGAGCTGCCCGGTTCGGTCCTGCGGATCGATCAGGTCGAGATCCGCCGGGCTCAGACCTTGGAGGGCCAACGCCTTTCCGACGAGGGGTTCATTTGCCTGAGGCGGAGTCCCAACTCGCTGCAGTCTCAAACAAATTGGTCCTTCGAAGTTCGGTTCTCTTCTCCTCTTTCCAACTCCAAAGGAATTGCTGAGATCTCAGGCGTGCTGCAATGTGTCGGCGCCCAAAACCTGCGGACCGTCGAGCTATTCTCGGGCCAGATTCGGTCTGGCGAGGAAGGACTGGAGTTCGGCACGTCGATTGAGAATGTCGCGGCGGTTGGAACGGGCGGCGAAAAGATTTTGATCCGAACGCGGCTTGAGCCCGAACAGTTGGTGTCACTGACGGCCGTCGACGAGGCTGGGCTAGTCACCTCGCTGGAAAGGCAATCGCAAGCCGTCATGCGGATTGGTCAGGAGCACACCTACAGCTACTTCACTCGCCGGACCGTCCCGCGCACAGGCAAGCTGGTCGCCAAGATTATGTCGGGGACGGTCCCGGTTCGGATCCCTTTCTCGGTGAGCAACCTCACGCTGCTAGGCCAACCGCGGGTTGCCGGGGCGAAGTTCTAAACCCTACACCAGTTGCCTGAGCACAAACGGCAGAATCCCCCCGTGCTGGTAATAATCGATTTCGATCGGCGTATCGATGCGGCAGCGGACGGCGACATCGCTGGAGGTGCCATCGGCGTGGGTGATGTGAAGGGTGAGATCCTGCTGCGGTTTGAGATCGGAATTGAGCCCAAGGATGTCGAAGGTTTCCGTCCCATCGAGGCCGAGTGTTTGCGCGGACGTGCCTTCCTTGAACTGCAAGGGGAGCACGCCCATGCCGACGAGATTCGAGCGATGAATGCGCTCGAAGCTTTGCGCGATCACGGCGCGCACGCCCAGTAGACTGGTCCCTTTGGCGGCCCAATCGCGGGAGCTGCCGGTGCCATATTCCTGGCCGGCGAAGATCAGGAGGGGCACGTCCTGTTTTTTGTAAGCCATGGCGGCGTCATAGATGGGCATGACCTCGCCGCCAGGCTGCAGTTTGGTGATGCCGCCCTCGGTGCCGGGCACCATCAGGTTCTTGATGCGCACGTTGGCAAACGTGCCACGTGTCATCACGCGGTCATTGCCCCGGCGTGAACCGTAACTGTTGAAGTCCTCGTACATCACCCCGTTCTCCAACAGATAACGGCCGGCCGGAGAACTTCTCTTGATGCTGCCAGCAGGCGAGATGTGGTCGGTCGTGACCGAATCTCCGAAGATTCCGAGAGCACGGCCGCCGCGGATCTCGGCGATGCCCCCCGGTTTGAGGGAGAATTGGACGAAGAAAGGCGGTTCCTGGATGTAGGTGCTGTCGGCCGCCCACTGGTAGACGGCGCCGGTGGAGGAGGGGATCTCGTTCCACTTCGGATTTTGGGCCGCGAAATCCGTGTAAAGCTTGCGATAGACTTCAGGTTTGAGGGCGGCTTGCATCGCATCCCGAATATCCTGCGGCGAGGGCCAGATTTCCTGGAGCATCACCGGATGTCCATCGCGCCCGACGCCGATGGGTTCGGAACTGAGATCGATGTCCACCCGCCCGGCCAGGGCAAACGCAACCACCAGTGGGGGGGACATGAGGAAATTGGCTTTGATGCTTTGATGCACGCGCGCTTCGAAGTTGCGGTTGCCGCTCAGAACGCTGGCGGCGACCAGGTCGTTCTTGGCCACGGCTTCCTCGACCGCGGCATGGAGCGGTCCGCTATTACCAATGCAGGTGGTGCAGCCGTAGCCGACCAGGTTGAAGCCCAATTGGTCGAGCGAAGTTTGCAGGCCGGTCCGGCTCAGGTAATCGCTGACCACGCGGCTGCCTGGCGCCAGGCTGGTCTTGATCACTGGGTTGACCTTCAAACCGCGTTCGACCGCGTTTTTTGCCAGCAAACCAGCCGCCAGCATCACGCTCGGATTGGAGGTATTGGTGCAGCTCGTGATCGCGGCGATCAGCACGCTGCCATTGCGAATTTCCGTCCGAAACTTGGGGAAAGCCGAGAGCGGCAATTCCTGCGGCAGATCCGGAGCCGGATGCTGATCCCGCATCTCGGATTCGCTGGGGTCGACTTGGGGCTTGCGAAAGCCGTAGGTGTGGTCGGTGTCTCCTTTGGCGTGTTGGTCGCTGGAGACTCGCACCGCCGCCGCCAGATCATCGGCGTCCTTGCCAAATCCATTTTCAGTAAGCGGCCTGGTAAAGGATCGGATGAATTCGTCTTTGAGCCGGGGCAGTTCGATGCGGTCCTGAGGCCGCTTGGGGCCCGCCACGCTCGGAACGACTGTTCCGAGGTCCAACTCCAGATCCAGCGAGTAATCGATCTGGCCGGGCTTGGGCATGCCGAACAGCCCTTGGGCGCGATAATAATTCTCGTAGAGCCGGCAGTGGTCATCGGTGCGTCCGGTGGCGCGCAAGTACTGCACGCACTCATTGTCGGCCGGAAAGAAACCCATCGTCGCTCCGTATTCCGGCGCCATATTGGCGATGGTGGCCCGGTCCACCACCGGCAAGGCCACTGCGCCTGGTCCGTAAAATTCGACGAACTTGCCCACCACCTTCGCCTTGCGCAGCAGTTGGGTCAGCGTCAACGCCAGGTCCGTGGCGGTTACTCCTTCCCGGAGCGCGCCCGTCAATTGCACGCCGACCACGTCGGGGGTCAGAAAGTAAACCGGCTGGCCCAGCATGCCGGCCTCCGCTTCAATCCCGCCCACGCCCCAGCCGACAATGCCCAGACCGTTGATCATGGTGGTGTGCGAATCCGTCCCCACCAACGTGTCCGGGTAAAACACGTCGTGGCCGCCCACCTGGTGGCCCAGGACGCCTTTGGCCAGATATTCCAGGTTAACCTGGTGCACGATGCCGATGCCCGGTGGAACCACTTTGAACGTCTCAAAAGCTTGCATGCCCCACTTCAAGAATTCGTAACGCTCGCGGTTGCGATAGAATTCCATCTCCAGATTCCGGGTCATGGCTTGCTCAGTGCCGGCGTAATCCACCTGAACGGAATGATCCACCACCAGATCCACCGGAACCAACGGCTCCACGATTTTTGGGTCCTTGCCCAGGCGCGAGACGGCCGAACGCATGGCCGCCAAATCCACCAGCAACGGCACCCCGGTAAAGTCCTGGAGCACGATCCGGGCAACGACAAACGGAATCTCCTCCGTCCGCTGCTCGCGCGGCCGCCATTGCGCCAACGCTCGGACATGTTGTTCGGTGACTTTTTTGCCGTCGCAATTGCGCAGCACGGACTCCAGCACCAGGCGCAGGCTGACGGGCAGCCTCGAGATCCGGCCGATCCCCGCCTTTTCCAGCGCCGGCAAGGAACAAAAGCGACCTTGGCGGCCGTTCCCGGCGTCGAAGGTCTGGTGAGAATCAAAGCGGTTTTGGCTCATAGAAAGAAAATCAAAAAAGGTCGATGGCGAAAATGAAGAGACCCCCCGGCAATGTCAATGCCAGTTGCAGGCTGGGCCACAGACGGGTCGCACTTGGTTACTGCCCCCGGGATCGCGGCCTTTAGGCCGCTTCGAGATGGGGATCGGAGGAAGCTCCTCGACCGGGGCTCGGGGCGGGCTGTTGGGTAGTTCCTTGGTCCTGGAGCCGACGGACGATGAAGCGGCGTAAACGCCGCGCCCCGAGCTGCCTTGTGCGGGGGGCAGTGCCTGAATACGCCCCACCGAAGTGGCTGAAAATGTTCGCTCCGGGGGACAGTGTCTGTATGCATCCCCGCAGACGTCCTGTTCGGGGCGAAGCCTTGCCGATTTCATCGGCCGAGGCCATGGCGGACGATGGAATGCAATCCCACCTCGACCGTGGTTTGGCGGCCGAGGAAATGCATGAGCAACATGACTCGTTCCTTGCCCGGCATGACCTGAGTGACGATCGCCTCCAGGCCGTGGAACACCCCGCCTGCCACCACCACTTCATCCCCGGCGGCGGGCGCATCGCGCACGACATGAACCCCTTCGCAACCCAGCAACGAGCGGATCTCCACGATGGCCTGGTCAGGAACCGTGGGCCATTTGTCCCCGAAATGAACCACGCCGCTCACCCCGGGCGCATAATGGACCCGGGCCAGCGACATGCGCCAATCGAACCGCGCGAACAGATAGTTGGGGAACATCGATTCGTTTACGATCACTTTCCCGTTGCGGGTCGGACGCGGATAACGAATCCGCGGATTAAAAACTTCCACGCCTTCCATCTGACGCAGGTGTCCGGCGGCGATGTGCTCGTGCTTGGGCTGGGAGCGGAGGCAAAACCACGCCACGGCCGAGCCTGCATGATCCGCATCCAGCGCGAGCGGTGTGACATTCAGATTCAGATCCGACATCGGCGCGATGGTAAGGTTCGCCTCCCTCTGGTTCCAAGCAGAAATCTGGAGCACGCCCTTGAGGGGGCGCATTCGGATACTGCCCCCGGGATCGCGGCCCCGCATGTGCGGGGCCGCTTGAAGATGGGGATCGGAGGAAGCGTTGAACAATCCATGGCGCCCCGAGCCGGCGGACGCTGAAGCGGCGTGAACGCCGCGTTCCGATGGGCGTAGGATCGCGGCCTTTAGGGCGCCTTTAGGACAGTGCCTAAATACGCCCTGAATGTCGGCTGCCGGCTGCCGACTGCTTGTCGGGCTCGAGGGATTCCGCTAGAAACCTGGCCATTCGTTTGGCGCGCGACTTATGCCAGAGCCAACCCTGACGGTGCCTGTGTGGTCATGGTGGATCTTTCCGCTCTTGTTTTTAACCGGCGCGGCGGCCGGTTTCGTGGACTCAATTGCCGGTGGTGGCGGGGTGATCACCATTCCAGTATTGCTCAACCTGGGGATGCCGGCGCAGTTGGCGTTGGGGACGAACAAGCTTCAAGCCAGCTTCGGCTCCGGCAGCGCCGCTTGGCATTACCGGCAAGCAGGCTTGGTGCAATTGAAAGACTGCAGGACAGGAATCCTCATGACCTTGGCCGGGGCGGCGCTGGGATCGCTGACGGTCAGCCGCCTGCACCCGGATTTTCTGCAACAGGCGATTCCCTGGCTGCTGCTGGCGATCGTTGTTTACCTGATGTTGCAGCCCAAGGTGGGCCTGCGGGATACGCCGCCGCGCCTTAAACCGATGTCGTTTTATCTTCTCTTCGGAGCGTTGATCGGCTTTTACGATGGTTTTTTCGGCCCTGGCACCGGCACGTTTTGGGCGATGGCCTTTGTGACGGTGCTGGGATTAGAGCTGCGACGGGCCACGGCGCATACCAAGCTGATGAACTTCACCAGCAACGTGGTTTCACTGGCCGTATTCGCGGCCGTTGGCCAGGTGGACCTCAAAGCTGGTATCTGCATGGGCCTCGGCCAATGCGCCGGTGCTCGTCTGGGCAGCCGACTCGTGATTCACCGGGGCGTGCGCTGGATCCGCCCGATCTTTATCGCCGCCGCGCTGGTCATCACCGCGCGCCTGCTTTGGCTGAATTTCTTCAGCCGCTTTTCCTGAGGAACAGCAGGCGCAGGCTGTTCGACACGACGATCACGGTGCTGCCTTCGTGACCCAGAACCCCGACGGTCAATGGAATGATGCCGACTAAAGCGCAGGCGACCAGGACCACGACGGTACCCAACGACACGATCAAGTTTTGACGGATGATGGCCCGCGCGCGGCAGCTGAGTTGGAAGGCGGTGAGGAAATTCTCCAGCCGATCATGCATGAGCACCACCGCGGCCTGTTCCAAGGCGGCGTCCGAACCACGAGCGCCCATGGCCACGCCCACCCGGGCCATCGCCAGGCTCGGGGCATCATTGACCCCGTCCCCAATCATCGCCACCCGTTCCCCGGCCGCCGCTAAACTCCGGATCACCTCCACTTTCTGTTCGGGCTTTAACTCAGCGCGAACTTCGTCCACCGCCAACTCGGTTTTCAAATGATCGGCGGCAGCCTGACGATCGCCAGTCAGGACGATGGTGCGGAGCCGGAGCGCGCGCAATTGTTCGACCACTCCGCGGGCCTGTGGACGCAAATCATCGTGGAGCACTAGTCGGCCAAGCAGGCCGGAATGGGCCACCCACACTTCGGAGCAGCCAGGCGCGGTGGTCGGCGCCGCGAACTGCCCGCGCTCAGCCTCCAGCACCCAACCTCGCTTTCCTAAGCGCACCACGGCCCCGTCCCATTCGGCGCGCAAGCCCGACCCAGTCACGGATTCAATCCGTTCCACGCCCAGGGGTGTGAGTTGGCGATGTTTGCCGTAACGAGTGATGGCGCGAGCCAACGGATGCGTGGAGAGCCGTTCCAACGAATAGGCCAGACGCGCCACCTCCGCCTCACGCCCGGGAGGAAAGCTTTCCACCGTCTCCACCCGCAAGTCACCCGTCGTGAGCGTGCCGGTCTTGTCCATCGCTACCACCGTGGTGTCGGCCAATTGCTCGACGGCGGCGCCGCCTCGGAACAGGATGCCGCGGCGGGCTCCCCAAGCGATGGCCGCCAGCACCGCCGAAGGAATGGAAAGCACCAGGGCACAGGGCGAAGCCACCACCAGCAGGGCCATCGCCCGGTAGAAAGCGCTCTTGCCCGTGGCGCTGGACGTGAACGGTTCCGCCCCGAAGCCTTTCCACCACACGAAAAAGAGCACCACGGTCAGCGCCAGAATACCGTAGGTGTAAGGCGTGCCGAATTTGTCGGTGAACCGCTGGGCCGGAGCCTTCAAATGCTGCGCTTCCTGGATCAACTGAATAATGCGCTGGAGGGCACTCTGACTGGCCCGCCGCAAGGCCAGGGCCTCGACCGCTCCCCACATGTTCAAGGTGCCCGCCAGCACGGTGTCCCCAATTTTCTTCTCCACTGGACCGGCTTCCCCGGTGAGATTCGATTCGTCCGCGGCGGTGGCGCCGCTCACGACCTCGGCGTCCACGGGAAATTGTTCACCAGGCTTGATGAGGAGCCGGACTCCGGGCTCGATTTGTTCGATGGGCCGCGCGCTCTCGCGGCCCTGGGCATCCAGGACGATGGCGGACTTGGGGGCGGCCTTGAACAAGGAGCGGATTTCGCGGCTGGTCCGGCCCATCGCGTAGTGTTCGAGGGCTCCGGAAAGTGAGAACAGGAACAACAACATCGCTCCCTCGCTCCAGGCCCCGATGCTGGCGCTGCCCACCGCCACGGCCAGCATCAGAAAATGCACGTCCAACGCGCCATGGCGAAGTCGCTCCCATATCTCCCGCACCGTAAAACAGCCGCCGGCCACATAAGACAACAGGTAAAGGAATAACGCCGACGGTGACGAGCGACTCAAATAGGCCGCCAACCCAAACAAACCGCAGAGCAACGCACACCCCAATTGCAGTTTCCATTCGTGCTCGTGCTCTCCCTCGTCTGGAAGTCGGACCTCGCGTGGAACCAGTTTCGGCCAGGGAAACGCGCGCCAACGCCAGAAGGTGGGCGCGGTCGGACAAGTCACGCGTGCGATGGTGGTGGCATCGGCATCGTGTTGAACCGTCAAACGCCGCCCCGGATCCTGACGCGCCGGATGCGAGCAGGAGGAACAATCGGACGCGCCTTCCAGCAGCGCGCAGTGCTCGGCGCCGTCCGATTCGTGCTGGGCGAGTTGGTTCAAACGGTGCGTGACCGCTAGCTCAATCTCGGCCGTATTCGGTCGCCCCAGTGTCGCCACCGAGATCGAACGATGCGCCCGATCGATCCGCACCGCTTCCAGCCCCGGCTCTTGCGCAAACACCTCGGCGACACACTCCACCAGGCAATCCGGAGGAGGCGCCGCCGCCGCTTCCGGGCTTTTGGCATTTGCATCCGGTTTGCTCACGAGAACCGTCGGCGGGTTACACAACGCATCACGCCCTGAGCATATAGGGAAAAAGCGGAAAGCGGAAAGCGGAAAGCGGAAAGGGAAAAGCGGAAAGTCGGCCAGCAACATCCCCGCGTGTGATCCATGATCAAATTGTCTCGCCCTGAAGGGGCAGACGAGGAGCGCGGCTTGTTGAGCCGCCGCCTTTCTTGATCGCCTTGAGCTGTTCGAATTCCGGTTTGGCCGCGTAATGTTTGTCCAATGGATAACAGCCGCTGATCAGTCCATTGCGCGGGGCGGTGGTGCAATCGCTGAACGTGCGACAAATCAGCTTGCTGTTCAGGGACCCTTTCGCCACCGCCTCAGCCAGCACCTCCGGGTAGCTCAGAATGACGCGTCCCAGCCCAATCAAGTCCGTCCATTGTTCCCGGACCGTGAATTGCGCCACGTGCGGCAGGTATTCCTGCAGATAACTGTAAGCGGTACCAACCAACGCAATTCCCGGTGGCGCCTGGGAGCGCAACTGGCGCACAACTTGAATCTGGCGGGTGACGTCGATCAACGGGTCGTGCGCCGGTTGATAGCCGTCACTGGGCGGATAGGCGGCCGGCCGTTGGATGTGCGGGTTGTAGTAAGGCGAACCGGCGCTCAAATTCAGAATCTTCACCCCGAGTGTCGCGCAGAGATTCACGAACTGCCGCGGCTCAGTCAGATCATATTCCGTCGGTTGATCGGCCCGCACTCCGAATCCATAAAGGTACGGCAGGCATTGGGAGTAATCCTCGGGAATGCCGGGCCCAGGCCGGCCGGGCTGCGACAGGGCCGGGTCGGGCCGGAACGGCACAAAATCAAACGCGCTCAGGCGCACGCCAATCTCGATCGGATTTCCATCGGATCGGATCGCGTGGATGATCTCGCCCAGGATGCGAGTGCGATTTTCGAAAGAGCCTCCATAAGCGCCCGGGCGGGTGTGTGCGCCCAGGAACTCATGGAGCAGATAACCATGGCAATGTTTGAGATCAACGAAGTCAGCGCCGGCCCGGCAGGCCACTGCCGCCGCCCGCGCATAACAACCAACCAACTCGCCGATTTCTTCATCGGTAAAGACCTGGGCATCACTCGTGACATTAAACCGTCGATCCAAAATGGGATGGCGATAAGCCACGCGCGGTTCCATGCGCTTCTTATCGGTTGGCTTGCAGAATCGTCCTGAGTGCGTGAGCTGAAAACCGATCACCAGATCGTCCGTGCGCCCGTAGCGCTCCTGATGGGCCCGCTTCAGGATCCTCACCAGGTCCGTCAGCCCGGCTTCGTTCTCGGGCGTTGCCAGCAGTTGGTTGGGGTTGGCCCGCCCATCCGCTCGCACCGCCATCGCTTCGCCGCCCCAGATGAGTTTCGCGCCGCTCTCGCCAAACCGTTGCCAGCGCCGGCGCACGTCGTCGGTCACCCCGCCCGCCGTCGTGCCGTCCCAACCTTCCATCGGGTGCACGGCCCAGCGGTTGCCGACGGTCTTGCCATTGATGCGGATGGAAGTGAGCGGCTGAGCTAACGGCGATGACTCGCCGGACAGGATAGTGTCATCGCAGGGCAGCTCCAGCCCCAGGCCAGCCACGTGCCTGCGAAAGTCCGTCACCGTCTTGAGCGTGGGAATGCGAACCAGTTTGAATGGAACGGACATGACGAAACCCTACGAGAACAGCGTTGGCAGGCTGGTTTCAAGAACGATCTATCCTTAATCGTAATCGAGTAGGATTAGGCTCGGGCTTGCGGCCAGCGCGTGCGGAAGAGACTGAGGTCGCAGTCGCTTTGTCCGTCGATGACGATTTGGCTGAGGGCCTCTCCGATCGCACTGGAGAACTTAAATCCGTGACCGGAACACGGGCTGGCAATTACGACCTGCGGATGTTCCGGATGCCGATCGATCCAAAAGTGTTCATCGGGTGTGTTGGTGTAGAGACAAACCATGGAGGAGATCAACGGGCCGTCGGCGGCCGGTAGAAACCGGCGCACGACCTGGCGCATCGCTTCGACTTCGACTGCCGACACCTCACGGCGCACCTGGTCGGCAGAGGTGGTCTCACCTTCGTGATGGCCGGCGATCTTCACGTTCGATCCCAGATCGGGGAATCCATAGAAAAACCGCCGCCGTTCGTATTCCCAAAGGTGAATAGGACAAGATTCGGGGTAAAACAGGGACGGATCACCAGTGCTGGCGAACCAAAACAGGATCTGTCGCTCGACGCGCAACGGCAGCTGCAGCTCCGGAAGGAGCGACTGCAGCCAGCTTCCCGCGGCAAGAATCAGGTAGGAAGCCATATAGGCACCGCGCGCCGTGGTCACGCGAACGCCTTGCCCGTCTGGCTTCCAACTGAGAATGGGTTCCTCCGGATGAAGTCGCGCGTCATGACGGGCGGCTTCAGCCAGATGGGCAGCCACGCATTGTTCAGGAAACAGCACTCCCGCCCGCGGCTCCAAAATCGCCGCCATCTCATCGGAGGGTCGCAAGGCGGGAAACCGTTTCCGCACCTGGCCGGCCGTCAGGATCTCATAAGGCAGATGGTGCGTGTCTGCGCTCCGCTTGGCACCGCCAAACACGACGCCGTCGGGCGGCCCGATCATGAGTCCGCCGGTTTGCAGGAAGAGCCGGGTCTGGGAGGAACGGGCCAGTTCCTCCCAAAGAAGGTAGGCCCGTTGGACCAGCGGCACGTAGGTGGGGTGTTCAAAGTAGGCCTCGCGGATAATGCGCGTTTGGCCGTGAGAAGATCCGTAGGTATGAGGCGGCGAATAGCGATCGAATCCGGCTACCCGCCGGCCCGCGCGGGCAAGATGACAGACCGCCGCGCTGCCCATCGCGCCAAGTCCAGCGATGATCACGTCGTAACGCTCGGGCACGGGCATGGACGTAGCATATGTGCGGGACAGGCGCCAGCGGAAGCGGGAAGTGCAGAGGCAAGTTCAGCGGCGCATTCACACCCTGCCCCCTGGAGCAGCGCGACCTCGGTACGTATTCGGCACGCTGACCGCGAGAAGGAGAACGTTGGTTCGGCTGGAATGGTTCCAGTTTAGGATTGCCTCATATCGGTCGCGGCCTAGATTAGCTACAGCAACAACCAAGCAACCAAAGCTGCACATGTACTTCGGTGTCGACTATTACCCGGAGCATTGGGTTTATCCCTATGCAGGCACGGCGGAAGATCCCGAGGCGCGTTGGCGGCGGGATCTGGAGTTGATGGTGGAGGCGGGGGTGAATGTGGTGCGCATGGGCGAGTTCGCCTGGGGCATGTTTGAGCCGGAGGAAGGCCGGTTTGAATTTGATTGGATGCGCCGGGCCATGGATCTGATGGGCAAAGCGGGGATCAAAGTGGTGTTGGGCACCCCGACGGCGGCGCCGCCCATCTGGCTGGCGCGCAAACATCCGGAGATTCTGCCGCGTGATGGAGAGGGACGGATCCTGCACGAAGGCACGCGCCGGGCTTGTTGCATGAACAGCGATACGTTCTGGGAATATTCCCGGCGCATTTTGCGCGCACAGGCCCAGGCACTCGGCAAACATCCTCAATTAATCGCCTGGCAGATCGATAATGGCCTGGGCGGGCATAACACCGAGTCTTCGTTCAACGAAGAAACCCGCCGCGATTGGCATGCGTGGCTCAAGGCCAAATACGAAACCATCGAACGGTTGAACGGGTTCATGGGCACGCGGTTCTGGGGCCAGACGGTGACCCGTTTCGAAGACGTGCCCATGCCGATGCGGGCGCCTACCGTGCACAATCCGTCGCTCATCCTGGATTGGATGCGTTTCTCCAGCGATACCATCGTGGCTTACGCGCGCATGCAGGCCGATCTGCTGCGGGGACTCACCCCAGACATCCCTGTCACCCAAAATCTCCGGGCTTTGTCACGGCACTTCGACCATTTCGACATGGCGGAAGTGATGGACTTCGTCTCGATCGACAGCAATGCCACCATCAAATCGCGGTCGTCGGAACTGGCCTGCGAAATTGACATGCTCCGGTCCTTGAAAAAAACCGGGATCAAAACGCCCGCTGGCGACAATGGCTTTTGGGTGATCGAACAAAAAGCCGGCAATGTCGACTGGCAGGACGTCAATTCGCTGGTGCGCCCCGGGGTGGTGCGGATGTTTACGTATCAACTGGTCTCGCGCGGGGCCACGGGCGTGATCTACTTTCTTTGGCGCCAACCTCGGATTGGGTCCGAACAGTTCTACGGCGCTGTGCTCACTCACGATGGACGCGGCCAAAACCGCGCTTATCAGGAGATCAAGGAAATCGGCCAGGAAATCAAACGCCTGGCTCCGGTCCTCAAGGATACCAAGGTGTCGGCCGAAGCCTGCATCTTGTTCAGCCATGACAACGACTGGACTTTGCAGTGCGTCAAACAGCCCAATAAACATTTCCGGCTGCGCGAACACATCCAGCTGTTTTACAACGCGCTGCACGATCGAAATATTCCCGTGGACTTCGCCCGGCCGACCGAGGATCTCTCGAAGTATAAGCTGGTGATTGCGCCCTCCTTGCAGTTGCTGGCGGGAGGCGAAGCGGATCTGCTCAAACTTTATGTGCAGAATGGCGGCACCCTGGTGGCCACCTGTAACACCGGCTTGGTCGATGAACATCACATCGCCCCTGATTCCGGGTTCCCGCATGATCTGACCGACTTGTTTGGGCTGGAAGTGCTCGAGTTCGATCCGCTGCCGCCCGGCGAGGAGAATCATCTCTCCCTCAAAGGCGCTTTCAGCGCCACCCATATGCATCCAGCCCGGCTTTGGTGCGATATCATCGAGCCGAAGGGCTGCCAGATCATCGGCACCTACGCGAAAGATTTTTATGCCGGCCGGCCGGCCGTCACCACCCATCCCTACGGCAATGGGCGCGCCATCTATATCGGCACCTTGAGCCATCAGTTCTTTTACAACGACCTCGCCATCTGGCTGCGCCAGCTTTGCGGCATTAATCCACTGCTGAAGGTGCCCGATACCGTCGAGGTCAGCATGCGGCAAAAGGACAAAACCAAAGTCTACTTCCTCATCAACCACCAGAATTCGCCCGTGCGCATCCCGTTCTTCAAACCGATGCACGACTTTCTCACGGGCAAAACGTTTACCGGCAATTATGATCTGCCGCCCCATGGCGTGCTGGTGCTGGACGAAAACGTCCCTGAATCCTGAGCATGCTGCCGCCATGGCGCTTTCTTCCGCCGCTGGGGCCTCCGAAGGCTTCCGCGAAGCAACGCACCCTGGCCGCCTGGCGGGGAGTCGACCTGGCGCCGCTTGAAAAGATCGGGCAACATTCCGCCCGGGCCGTGGGCGACTTGATGCCGGGCTTGGTCAAACGAATCCGACTCGATCAACGGCAAGGCGAAGCCGAGATCCTGCGCGTCTGGCGTCATTTGATCGATCCAACCATCGCCCAACACGCCCAACCCACCGGCCTCGCCAAAGGCACCTTGTTCGTCACGGTCGACAGCAGCGTCTGGCTCGATGAAATCGTTCGCTACCGCCGCAAAGAAATCCTGGCCCGTTTGCAACACAGTTTCGGCCGCGAACTCATTCAACGGATCAGCTTTCGCGTGGGTTGAGTTCCCATTGCAGGTGCTGCCCTGTAGCCGCCGCCGTCAGGAGGCTCACTTTGGCCCCTCAGGGCTCGAAGCCTTCCGAAGCCTCCGTTACTCCGACAACTGCGGCAAGTTGAGCTCTTCCCCCGGCTGGTTCATCCCTCGAAACGGACCGTTCGCCCCAGCCGGGTTGTATTCGCGCTTCAATTCCATTAGGTGATGTGCACGCTTGAGCTATGAAGCCCAAGGTCGTTTCCGTGCTTCGATGAAGACCGCCTTCCCACTTCTGACTCTGTCGCTGCTTGTGTTCGTGGCTGTCGGTTGTCGTTCGGTCGATCCTGCCGCCAAATTTATCGCCCGCGTCGACCACGCGCCGCCTGACCGCCGCCCCAAAGGCTGGGAGAACATTAAGGCGATGATGAGCCGAACTGCCCCAGGGCCCGGCCAGCCGGCGCCCGATTTTACGTTGCCCCTTTTGGATGGCACCAATGAGATCAAGCGCGCAACCCATCAAGGCGAGCGCCCCTTGATGCTGATTTTTGCCAGCTTCACCTGACCACCATTCCGTCGCCGGTCCGGCGACCTCGAGGCCATATTCCAGCGGCATAAGGACGAAGCCGCGTTTCTCTTCGTTTACATTCGCGAGGCTCACCCGGCGGACGGCTGGCAAATGGCGTCCAACCAGACCGACCATGTGATCTTCAATGAGCCCACCGTCCTGACCGAACGCCGATCCGTCGCTCAGGATTGTCGCAGCCGGCTAAGCCTGTCGTTGCCCTGCGTGGTGGACACCATGGACAACCAGGTCGACGGCCTTTATGCCGCCTGGCCGGAGCGGATTTTCGTCGTCGATCGACAGGGAAAGATCGCCTACGCCGGCCGGCAAGGTCCGTGGGGATTTAAGCCGGAGGAGGCAGAACGCGCCCTGCGCCGAGTGCTCCGCCAGTAACAACTTTCCGCAAACACTCAGATCAATTTCCGATACTTCGGGTCGGCGGCGAGCTTGGCCACCAATTCCTTGACCTTTTGCGCCTGGCTTTTGTGGGCGACCAAGGTGGCGTCATCGGCCATCACCACGATCGAGTCGCGTAATCCCACGATCGCGATCGGGGAGCGGTTTTTCGTGCGGGCGTCGTAAACGACGTTGCGCGCCGCGTCCACATGAATGAAGTCCGCCACCGCACAATTGCCTGCCGGGTCGGGCTTGAGATGCCGGCCCAGGGCGGTCCAGGAACCCAGATCGTCCCAGGCGAAATCCCCCGCGGCGACCACCACATTCTGCGCGTGCTCGAGCAGCGCGTAATCGATGGAGATCCGGCGCAGGGCCGGATAATCCTTGGCCAGCACCCGGGGCAGCTTGGGCGTCCAGGCCGCTTTGAACCAGCGCTGGCAAGCCTCGGCCATTTCTTTTTGGTGCGCTTCCAGCCCGTTGGTAATCGTGACAAACGACCAGATGAACATGCCGGCGTTCCACCGGTAATGGCCGCTGTTCAGGTATTCCAACGCCCGGTCGAGGTTGGGCTTTTCCACGAAGCGTTCGGCTTTGCAGAACGTGGTCTTGTAACCTTTGACCCCGTGCGGCGGCGGCAACGGTTCGCCCACATGCACATACCCGTATCCTGTCGCCGGTTCGGTCGGTTTGATGCCGATCGTGACGATAGCCTGGCCGCGTCCGGCCAGATCAAACGCGTCGTTCAGGACCTGCTGAAATTTCTTTTCCTCGGGGATGACATGGTCGGCCGGCAGAACGGCCATGACGGCGGTGGTGGAACGAGCGCCCACCAGGGCGGCCCCCAGGGTCACGGCCGCGCACGTATCGCGTCCACAAGGTTCGGCGATAATGTTTTGTTTCGGCAACTTGGGCAGCTGCCGGCGCACGACCGGCGCCTGGGCTTCGTTGGTGACGACGATGATGTTCTTCAGCGGAACCACCGGCAAAACCCGATCGACGGCTTGCTGCAGGAACGAGCGCTTGCCCAGCAGCGTAATGAGTTGCTTGGGCATCGCCTCGCGGCTCACCGGCCAAAACCGTTCGCCCCGGCCGCCGGCCATAATGATGACAAAACGTTCGTTCTGGTTGGCTTTGGCTTTGGCTTTGGCTTTCATGAATTGCCGCCGCTGGAGGCGGTCGTCGCTTTGACCGCTTCGGCCAGGGTCCGCACAAATCGGCTGACTTCTGCGATTAATCCCGGACTTTTTCCGTGGGTCGCGATCTGGTTCACCACGGCGCTGCCCACCACGATGGCTTCGGCGCTGGCGGCCACCAGACGCGCCTGCTCCGGATTCGAGATCCCGAACCCGACGGCGATGGGCAGGTCTGTATGCTGCCGGATGCGGGCGGTCATCAAACCAATCGTGTCAGAAACCTTGGCTTGCATGCCCGTGACTCCTTCCCGGCTGACATAATACAGGAAACCGGTGCCGCGTTTGGCGATGAACGCGATGCGCTCTTCCGGCGTGGTCGGCGCGATCAGATAAATCACGCATACACCCGCCGCCGCCATGACGGACTCGTAGGCACCCGATTCTTCCGGAGGCAGATCCAGCACCAGCAGACCGTCCACTCCCGCCTGGGCGGCTTCAGCCACGAATTGCTTCAGGCCGACTTTGTGGATAAGGTTGAAATATATGTAGAGAACGATGGGGATGTTCGACTCGCGGCGGATGGCCGCCACCGTCTCGAGGACTTTGGGCGGGGTTGTCCCCGCCTCCAAGCCCCGTTGCGCCGCCAGTTGATTGACCAGACCGTCGGCCAGCGGATCGCTGAAAGGCACGCCCAGTTCCAGCACGTCGACCCCAATCTCATCAAAAGCCAGGGCCAACCGCCGCGTTGCTTCCAAATCCGGGTCTCCGGCCCCGATGTAAACGATGAATCCTTTCTCATTCCGTTGGCGGAGACGTTCGAAGCGCTTGATGATCCGGTTCATCCGCGCGGGAGAATGCCAGTGGCCCAGGGAAAGCTCAAGGGCGGATGGGGGCGGATGGGGTCGCGGATGGGGTCGCGGATCGGGTCGCTTCGAGTGGCTCCGTTCGGCTCAACCGTCGACCCAATGTGTCAACCAATTCCATCGACTTTTTCTCTCAGAATTAATTTTGGTCCGCGGAAGGAATTTTCGAGCCGATCGCAGCTGCGACGAGTGCATCGCAACCGATTTTGGACCGTTTGCAACGCGTTTGCGTTGCGGGCAACCGCGTTTTGGTCTGCAGGAGGAATTTTTGAGTCGATCGCAGTTGCGACGAGTGCATCGCAACCGTTTTTGGACTGATTGCAACGCATTTGCGTTGCGGGCAACCGCGTTTTGGTCTGCGGGAGGAATTTTCGAGTCGATCGCAGTTGCGACGAGTGCATCGCAACCGATTTTGGACCGTTAGCTCCGTTCCGCCGCGGCCAGGACGGTGGCGAAGTGAGGCGGTTGTTCTTCCCGCGCCACGACGCCCACCTCGATCTTTTTGAATCCAGCGGCCTCCAGCCAGCGCTGCAGATCGCTTTCGGCAAACCCCAGCCAACGATCTCCATACAGCTCGCGCGCCTTCTCGAAGTGATGCTGCAACAAATCCAGAATCATCACTTGGCCGCCCGGTTTAAGCAGGCGATAGACGGCGGTCACTGCCTTGGCCGGGTCCTGGGCGTGATGCAAGGCCTGGCTCAAGACCACCAAATCCACACTCTGCGCATCGATCGGCGGTTCCTGTAGGTCGCCGAGCCGAAATTCCAGATTCTTCAGGCCGTTCTTTTTGGCCTTGGCGCTGCCGAACGCCACCATCTTCTCGGAGTTGTCCACCGCAATCACCTTCTTGCAACGGCGCGCCAGCAACTCGCTCAGCAATCCTTCCCCGGCGCCCAAATCCGCCACGACCAGAGGCGGCAAGACCCGTAGCAACATCTGGCCAAAGGCTTGCCACGAACGCCCAGGCCCATAACTGCGATCAAAACGGCCCGCGATCTGGTTGAAATACAGCTGTTGCTGATCATTGCGCCGGGCCAGGATGCGCTTGAGGTTCACCTGATCTGCCGCGTGCTCCGCCAACTCCCGCGCCCCCCGTGTCGCCAGCTTCATACACTCCGTCGCCGCCGCGTCCGCCGACTGGTTCCGGCTATAGAAAGTACGTTTGCCTTCCCGCCGCGACTGCACCAATTCGGCGTCCTGCAACAGCCCCAGATGAGTGGAGATGCGCGATTGGCCCATCCGCGTGATTTCCTGCAACTCATTGACGGAGAGTTCATCCTTCTCCAACAGGGCCACGATCCGCAACCGGGTCGGGTCAGAGAGAGCCCGCAGGGATTTCAGGGTAGAGGACATGAGGGCGATGATGGCGCGGTTTTTTGGTCAAAATCCATGTTGACGAACAGCAAATAGATTATATCTTCGCATCCTGATATGTCAATATGTGGTTCTAAGGACGCCTGCGAACGAAACCTGAGTACTGTGCAATGAGCAAAAATTACATCTTCTCTTCCGAATCTGTCGGCGAGGGGCATCCCGATAAAGTGTGTGACACCATCTCCGACGCGGTCCTGGACGCGTGTCTGGCCCAGGACAAACACAGCCGCGTGGCTTGTGAGACCTACGCCAAATCCAATCTGGTGGTCGTGGGTGGCGAGATCACCACCAAAGCCAAGCTCGACTTTAATGCCATCGCTCGACAAGCCATCCGCGAAATCGGTTACGCCCACGACGACGACGTTTTTCATGCCGATCGGGTTTTGATTATGAACGCCATCACGTCGCAGAGCCCCGATATCGCCCAGGGCGTGGACGCGCGGGCGGCGGACGGCAAGGACACGGCCGAGCAGGGAGCGGGAGATCAGGGGTTGATGTTCGGTTACGCCTGCAATGAAACGCCTGAGTTGATGCCGGCCCCGATCATGTTTGCTCATCACCTCGGCCGCGAACTCACCCGCATCCGAAAGCAGGGCAAGGTGAAATGGCTGCGGCCCGATGCCAAGAGCCAGGTGTCCGTGCAATACATCGACGATCAAGCGGTGCGAATTACTAACGTCGTTATTAGCACCCAGCACAGTCCGGACGCCAAACATCGCACGATTAAAGAATTCTGTATCGAGGAAGTGATCAAAAAAGTGCTGCCCAAGGATCTGTTGGATAAGGACACTCAGTTCCTGATTAATCCCACCGGCCGTTTTGTGGTGGGCGGGCCCCAGGGCGACACTGGCTTGACCGGCCGGAAAATCATCGTCGACAGCTATGGCGGCATGGGCCGGCACGGCGGCGGGGCGTTTTCGGGGAAGGACCCGAGCAAAGTGGATCGGAGCGCTGCGTATATGGGCCGGTATGTGGCCAAGAACATCGTGGCCGCGGGCCTGGCCACCAGCGCGGAAATCCAGTTCGCCTACGCCATCGGGTATCCCGATCCGGTGAGTGTTTGCGTGAACACCTTCGGCACCGGCAAGGTCTCCGACGAGGCCATCGAGAAAGCCGTCTGCGAAGTATTCAGCTTCAAACCCGCCGACATTGTCCGGCAACTCAATTTGCTCCGTCCGATTTACTCCAAGACCACCAACTATGGGCACTTTGGCAAGGTGGATGACTTGGACAGCATTACTTGGGAGCGGACCGACAAGGCCGCGGCCCTGAAACGGGCGGCGAAATAAATCTTCCATCTCAGCAACGGCAACCATCCATCCTAACCAACGATCCTTTTACGATCACGACACACCGACTATGGCTACTGTGAAACTCCCGCAAGCTTCCAAAAACCGCTTATCCAAAAATGGCCAGGGCAAAGGCGACTTCAAGGTCAAAGACCTCAGTCTGGCCGAGTGGGGCCGCAAAACCATCCAGGTCTCCGAACAGGAGATGCCCGGCCTGATGTCCATTCGCAAGAAATACGCGCCCAGCAAGCCGCTGCGCGGTGTGCGCATCACCGGTTCGCTGCACATGACCATCGAAACCGCCGTGTTGATCGAAACCCTGGTGGACTTGGGCGCGTCCGTGCGCTGGGCCAGTTGCAATATTTTCTCCACGCAAGACCATGCCGCCGCGGCCATCGCGCAGGCCGGCCTGCCGGTGTTCGCCTGGAAAGGCGAAACCCTCGAGGAATACTGGGATTGCACCTTGGATGCGGTGACCCATCCGGGCCAGACGGGCCCCCAATTGGTGGTCGATGACGGCGGGGACGTGACGCTGCTTATCCACAAGGGTTACCAGTTGGAAGAAGGCGATCCCTGGGTGAACACGCCCAGTGCCAGCCAAGAAGAACAAGTCATCAAAAACCTGCTCCAACGCGTGGCCAAGGAGCGGCCGGGTTTCTGGCACCGGGTGGTCAAGGACTGGCGCGGCGTCAGCGAAGAAACCACCACCGGCGTGCATCGGCTTTATCAGATGCTCGAAGCCGGCAAGCTTCTCGTGCCGGCTATCAACGTCAATGATTCCGTCACCAAATCGAAATTCGACAATCTCTATGGCTGCCGCGAATCGCTCGCGGACGGGATCAAGCGGGCTACCGATGTCATGATCGCCGGCAAGGTGGCGTGTGTGTGCGGTTACGGCGACGTGGGCAAGGGCAGCGCCCATTCGTTGCGCGGCTTCGGCGCGCGCGTCATCGTCACGGAGATCGACCCGATCAACGCCCTGCAAGCCGCCATGGAAGGATTCGAAGTCGCCACCGTGGAGGATACCCTCGGGCAGGCCGACATTTATGTCACCACCACTGGCAACTGCGATATCCTCACCCTCGAACACATGCAGAAGATGAAGGATCAAGCGATCGTCTGTAACATCGGCCACTTCGACAACGAGATTCAGATAGACCGCCTCAACACCGCCAAGGGCGTCAAGAAACTCAACATCAAACCGCAGTACGACAAGTACACCTTCCCGGACGGCCATAGCCTCTTCATCCTGGCCGAAGGCCGGCTCGTGAACCTGGGTTGCGCGACCGGCCATCCCAGCTTTGTCATGTCCAACAGTTTCTCCAACCAGGTCCTCGCTCAGATGGATCTGTGGAAAAACAAGGACACCTACAAGGTGGCGGTCTATCGGCTGCCCAAGAAGCTGGATGAAGAAGTGGCCCGCCTGCACCTGGAGAAGATCGGGGTGAAACTCACTAAACTCTCCGAGAAACAGGCCAAGTACCTGGGCGTTCCGGTCGAGGGCCCCTACAAGCCCGAACACTACCGCTATTGACCGCTAGAATCCCTCTCGGCTAAGGCCTCGCTGGCGTGGCTCGCAATCGGTAAGCAAAGACCCCTTCTGTTCCAGACATCGGCAGCTCGAGTTGACGCCAACTGCCGTCGCCTATCACTGGCGAATCATTTGTGATTGCGATCCAAGGCCCGGAGGCAAGTGCCGGGCTGAATTCCAATTCGTAAAGCAGGCCCGGTTCGGTGGCGTAAGCCAATCGCAATTCATTCCCCCAACCAACGGCGTGAAGGTCAGGGCGCGAGGGTTTTCGGCCTGCTTCGTAGGTGGGTAAGGTCAAGGAAGTGACATCAAACTCGCCCGGACGAACCAAAGCGAGGCCGTAGAGGACATTGACTCGATACGCGGCGATATCGTCGGAGGTGGTGGTCTGTGCGTCGCAGCGGACGAAGTAAGCCTCCGCCGGCGTCGCCCCGGCCAGGGCGCCTGCGTGGTACAACTCATCGAGGAACTCCTCCACGCTGGTTCTGATCTGCTCCCAAAGTGTTGCGTTATTATCCTGCTGGGCCGTGAAGGCCAGCCCGCGTTGGATGCAGGCCGCCGCCCATCCGCGGGTCCGGACCACGGAGAGATAACGATTGTCGGTATTGGTTCGGTCCAAGGCGCGCGCGCCCCAGGGCACGATCCCGTCCACCTCAAACTCGCGGATGGCCGAGATATTATGCGCATTCAACTGATCGAAATCGGTGCTGGTCAACGGGTCGGGCGAAAGCGACTTGGCCTGCAGCGGCCACGCGATGCCCGCCGGACTACGCCAAATGCCGCTGGCCTGATCTACTTTTGCGTAAATGCCCGCCATCGCTCCGCTCGCCGGCAGCGTGGTCAGCACTCCGTCCAACGTGATCCGCAAGTAAGGAAAATACAGAGCACAGAACGAGGCGTCGATTGGGACCAACAACTCCACCCAGCCCACGACGTCCTTGGCCGCAGGCAGGTCCGGGGGCGGATCCAGCAAGAAAAATATTCCGCGCGGTTCGCAGAACGCCCGGAAACTGGCGAATGTTGCGCCGAATTGAGCATCCGGCAGCAAACTCAATTCCGGCGCCAGTAACAGCCGCCCATTACTTACGGGAGTCAGCGCCTGCAATCCGCTCAAATCCTGCGATTGTCCTGTCAGCGCTTCCGCCAGCGGGAGCGAATCGGGGATCCGGACGACCTCCAGGGAACTGCCGCCATTAGCGAAGAACTGGCGCGCTTGCGCTTCGGCCGGCCAGGACGCCGCGGCGCCCGAACCAAAGGTCGCATCAAACTCAGCGGCGCTAACCCGCAGCGCCAGGTTCATTGGACCGCGGACGAATCGACCGACCAACGCGGTGTCGGACGTCGGTAAGGCATGTATCGTGGCCTGGGCCTGGGCCAGCAGACCGGGCTGCGCCAGAACCTGCGCCACACCGAGCACGCCGGCCAGAATCCTCGCGGGCTGAGACATGCTGCGAATTTACGTCGAGGCCCGGCCGCGGACAAGCCATCCCAGTTCACACTTTGGGCTATTTGGGTTCCCACAATTCAATGGGATTGCCCTCCGGATCATGCAAGCGGGCAAAGCGACCGTTTGGATAATGCTCCGCATCCACTGCCACCTCAACGTGAGCGGCCCGCAGTTGCGCGACCATCGCGTCCAGATCGCGCACGCGTAGATTGAGCATCCAGGGTTTGTCGGCCATGAAATAATCGCTGTCACGCGCGAAGGGCGCGAAGACGGTCGGGCCCGCTTCCTGGGCCCATGGTTTCTGGTCGTAATCTGCCGGCACCAGATCGATCCCTAATTTGTCGCGATACCATTCACCGAGCGCGGTTGGATCCTTCGAGCGAAAGAACAGACCCCCGATGCCAGTGACACGTTCCATAGCGTTTGTCCCTATTGCATTTCTTTTTTGGCGCAGCCGTCACCCTCTTTTCTCGCTTCCAGATCCACCAAGTGCGCTGGTCAAGGGGTGTATCCGCGTGACTCAAATCTGGCTGAAGGCTCGACCGCTATTACGCGAGCGGCAGGACAAATGGCTTGCGATACTCGCGCTGCAGGAATGCGTTGGCGTCCGCACGATTCAGGAATCGTTCTTCCTCGGGCTGCACCTGAAGCAACGGCCCCAGCCTCAGTGGCGATTTCTCCGTGTCCAGGCCGTTGTCGACCAAGTGTTGGCGAGTCCGTTCGAAAGTTTCCAAAGCGATCTCGGAGAGCTTCGAACCGCTCAGCTGCTTCTGGATCTCCGCTGGCGTAGCCGCCTGGCCCAGGCGATAGGAGATGTTGCCGGCGTGACATAACGCGGTCGATTGGTGGCCTTCGAGGATATCGGCGTTCAGGTCAGACACTTTGCGGCTGCGCACCGCCTTGAGGAAGTTGGCGAAGTGACTTTCCGTGCGGCCTTCGAAAGTCCGGATCAACTTGCCGTCCGGATCGAAGAGCGATGTGCCGGCGATCAGCCCTTCGCTGCCGTAGAAAATCCAGCCCCCGTTGAAGTCCGGGCGAAATGGGGCGGTCTTCAATCCGCGTGTTTCGCAGACGATGCGTTTGTTTCCGAAATCGTGATGGACCACCTGGGTATTGGGTGTTTGGGCGGCATCGGTGTAACCAAAGCGGCCTCCGTAACTTTGCACGGTGCGCCCCAGGCCGGTGACTTTCAGGCCCCAGCGACAGATGTCGACCGAATGGATGTTGTTGTTGCCCAGTTCGCCATTGCCGGTGTTCCAGAACCAATGCCAATCATAATGCAATTGCGGCCGCGTGAGCGGAGCCAAAGCGGCCGGCCCGGCCCAGAGATTATAATCAACGTTCGGCGGAATGGAGCCCTGGATCGGCCCGCCGATGGAAGCGCGTAACCCGTAGACAATGCTGCGCGCCAACTTCACTTCGCCGAGTTTGCCGTCATGAATGTATTGGATGGCGACGGCCAGAGCGCCATTGGAACGGTTCTGGGTTCCGCCCTGGCAGATGCGGCCGAGTTGTCTCGACACCTGCACGATGCGCCGGCCTTCGCTGATCTCGTGGCTGACGGGCTTTTCGACGTAGACGTCCTTGCCCGCTTGCATGGCCCAGATGGCCGCCAGCGCATGCCAATGGTTTGGCGCCGCGACAAACACGGCGGCAACGGATTTGTCATCCAAGATCACTCGCAGATCCTGCACGGCCTTGGGTTGCGGCCGTTTTTGCGCGACCAGGTCCGATGCCACTCCCGCCGCGCGGTCGCGATCGGGGTCGCACACATAAAGGATCTCGCAATCGGCGAGTTGGGCAAGTTCGCGGGCGTGTTGTTGGCCGCGAATGCCGCAGCCAATGATGGCCACAGAGATTTTGTCATTGGGACTAACCTGTGGCACTTCGGCGGCGCCCGCCGACCAGGCCACAGCCGAGCCAGTCATGGCGGTCGCGGCGGTGGCGAGAATGGATTCTTCCAGGAACCGCCTTCGAGTCAACATAGTCATCGGTAGTGAGGTTAAGCGGATCGAGTCCAGGTAGAATGGCGGATTTTGTGGAATGGAATCAATGCTGTTTCCGGAGGCCGACGTTCACGTGCAGGCAAGGGATCGGGGCAGGAAAATAACTGTCAGAAAAATGGCCTCGTTCATTTCCGCCAGTTTTTTTTTCGCCACGCTGGTCGCCCTTCGACCAGACAATGTGAGTTGCAGGCCTCCGGAACGGGCCATGTGCCCTTGACGAAAGGCGTTACCGCGGCCGGCCCTGCAATTGTTGGTGGCCCCAGCGCAGGATCCGTTCGGTGACGTCCCAACCCAGGCAGGCATCCGTGACCGACACGCCGTAACGAAGGTCAGACCGCACTTTGGGGATGGCCTGGTTGCCTTCTTGAAGGTTGCTCTCGACCATCACACCGGTCAGGGCAGGGCTGCCGGCCAGACATTGCTCGATTAAACTGCGCCAAACCTCCTCCTGACGGGCATGTTGTTTGCCGGAGTTGGCATGGCTGCAATCCACCATCAAGACGGGAGGGAGCCCGGCTTTTTGCAGTGCGGTAGAGGCGTCCCGGATGCTGGCGGCATCGTAATTGGTTTGCAAACGTCCGCCACGGAGGACGACGTGTCCATCGGGGTTGCCGGTCGTGCGGATGATGCTGGTGAAGCCGTCTTGGTCGATGCCCAGGAAACTGTGTGGTCGCATGGCCGATTGCATGGCATCGATGGCAATTTGCAGGCTGCCATCGGTGCCATTCTTGAAACCGACGGGCATGGACAATCCGCTGGCCATCTGACGGTGGGTTTGCGACTCGGTGGTGCGGGCGCCGATGGCGGCCCAGCTCACCAGGTCGGCGAGATACTGAGGCACCACCGGATCCAGAAACTCGGTGCCGGCCGGAAGGCCCATCTCTGTGATTTGCAGCAGGAGCTCCCGCGCTTGGCGCAGACCGGTCTGGATATCATCGCTGCCGTCCAGGTGCGGGTCGTAGACCAGACCTTTCCAGCCGATGGTGGTGCGTGGTTTCTCGAAATAAACACGCATGACCACATAAAACTGGTCCGCCAGTTCCAGGCGGAGCGCGTTCAAACGGCGGGCGTAATCCAGGGCCCCTTGTGGATCGTGAATCGAACAAGGGCCAATCACGAGCAACAAACGGGGATCCGTTTGCTTGAGGATCTCGCTGATCGTGTGGCGGCCGGCTACCACGGTCCGATTGGACGCCTCGGTCATCGGCAAATCGACCTTTAAAGCCTGGGGGGTCGTCAGGCGAACCGTTTCGCGGACATGCAGATTGTGGGTGGGCAGCATGAGCTGGGGAGGGTAGGGGAATAATGCTGGAGATCAAACCACGATTTT
>DATLUX010000390.1:0-14501 GCA_035577805.1 Verrucomicrobiia bacterium | reverse complement strand
GGTGGGCGTCGGAGTGGCAGAGTTTCGTTCGGAGCCTCCGGCGTAGCCTGGGTCGCCGCGGCTAGTCGAGAAATTCATCGAGGATGTGACTTTGTATCCGCTGCGCTATTGTGGACTCGTCCCCACTCGGCCTATTGTGGGGGCGAGGGTTTTCGGGCGGGGACCAGGAAGCCTGCGAACCGATCGGAGAGATAGGAACAGCAAAACTTCCGGCCCCTGCCCCTCATTGCCGTTAGGGCAGTGATATGGCCGTGCCTACGGCACGTCCAAGACTACATCTTCATTTTTGATGAGCCGGACCGATTCGACGGTCATCGACCCTTTGCCGACAGTCCCCGTGGCACTAAAGGAGCCTTGTTGAGCGCTGCCGCTGGTGTCGATTCGGGCTTGCACAGCCACGGTGTGGACCCCGACAGGGATATCCACCCCCACGAAACTGAAGGAGGCGGCGTCCATTGATTGGAGGATCAACTCGATGACCTCCGGGGTGACACAGTTGGGATCCACGACGATGCTCAGGCTGCCGTCCAGGTTCGTGACGATGGTGAGACAACCGGCGATCGCTCCCTCCAGCGTGGCTGAGAGCGTCTGGGTCCTCCGGCCGAAGACCACTGCGCCCGGTTCGAGCACTGTTCCATCCACCAGGACGCGCACCTGCACGGTGGCCTCAGCGGTGGAGGTGTCTCGCGCCTGGTTCTTGCTTCTGACGAGGGTTTGAGTGAACAAACCCACTTCGAGGGACACCGTCACGAACAGATCCTTCTGATTCGCTGTCTTGATGTTATTGGCTAGTATGGTCTGCCAATCCCCCGTTCCGGTCGTCTCTGGCAACAGCACGATCCTGCTTGTCTTGGCCGTGACCTTGGCGGAGGGTTGGCTCTGGGCTTGGCTGCTGACGAGGCTCAAGCTGAGCATCAGGCTCACGGCCAGCATCCCAACGAACCGTTTCTGATTTCTTGTTTTCATGTTTTGGTTTTCTTCTAGAGCCAGCTTTTCGGTGAATGGACCGCACGACGGGCTCTAGAACCGGTGATTTACACCGGCGTCAACGCGATCCATTTTGCCCCAGCTTTCCTCCCCCATCAGCGCACTCGCGCCGCGCCAAATTGCGAAATTTCCCGTGGGCCTCGCGGATCCCGTCCCTGATCTCAACTTGCCCCGGTCTTGGTGAGCGGATTCGGCTCGGAGATCAACCCGTCGGAAGGCAAGGGTTCCCACGGTCTCATGACCGGTTTTCGTAACTTTAGACCTTGGCAACTTCGGAGTGCGGCAGGACCAACTCACACCACTCACACCGCGGAGGAACGTCGTGAGGGTGATTGTTAAACGGATCGATGCTCGAGGGAAGGTAGGTAGAGACAGTAAGTAACTTAACTGATGATGTAGGACAATTGCCGACTGGACGATGGTGTTCGTTTACCCTCCAGCCATGGCTCCAATGATCAAAAATGGTTCGGCGCCGTTGGCGATGGCGTCGGGTAAGGGCGTCTCCGGCGATTCGAGCGACACGTCTTCTTTGCAGGCGAAGAACCGGATGAACGGACGCCGTCTTAAGGTGACGTGGTCTCGAATGGTTCCGCGCAAAACCGGGTATCGCGCTTCGAGGGCTTCGAGCACCGCTCGCACTGTCACCGGACGCGCCACCTCGAGTCGCACCTCATCATCCACGCGCGCCAGCGTGCGCAGGTGAAAGGGGAGCGCGACGCGAATCATGGCAAGGTCTGGACTTCGACGGACAGGACGGCCGGCAGATCGCGCGTGATGGCATTCCACGAGTCCCCGTGATCGGCCGAGACATAGACCTGGCCGCCGGTGGTGCCGAAATAGATTCCGCAAGGCTCAAGGGAATCGGCCGCCATGGCATCGCGCAGCACATTGACATAGCAATCCTTCTGCGGCAGGCCTTTGGTCAATGCTTCCCACTCGTTGCCGCCCGCGCGGCTGCGATAAACGCGCAACTTGCCTTCCGGCGGGAAATGTTCGGAATCGCTCTTGATCGGAACCACGTAGATGGTCTCGGGTTCGTGGGCATGGACCTGGATGGGGAACCCGAAGTCCGAGGGCAGGTTGCCGCTGACTTCGCGCCAGGACTCGCCGGCGGTATCCGTGCGCAGGACATCCCAATGTTTTTGCATGAACAACACGTCCGGGCGATCGGGGTGCATGGCGATGCGATGGACGCAGTGACCGACTTCAGCATCGGGATCGGGCAATTCGGATTGCGACTTAAGGCCCCGATTGATGGGCTTCCAGGTCATGCCTCCGTCATCGGTGCGAAACGTTCCGGCGGCGGAAATGGCGACGTAAATGCGCTGGGAGTTTTTGGGATCAAGAATGATGGTGTGCACGGCCATGCCGCCGGCCCCCGGCTGCCAGAGTTGCCCTTTGGCCCGGCGCAAGCCGTCGAGTTCGTGCCAGGTTTTGCCTCCGTCTTGGGTGCGAAAGATGGCAGCGTCTTCGGCTCCGGCATAAACCGTCTCGGGATCGGTGAGCGACGGTTCGAGGTGCCAGATGCGTTTGAACTCCCACGGATGTTGCGTGCCATCGTACCATTTGTGGGTGCCCACTTCGCCCTGGTAAAGGAACATGTTGCTTTGGCCTTTGGGCATGCCGTCCGGGCCCATGAGTTCCTCGGGACTGGTTCCGGGCGGCTGCCAGGTCTTGCCGCCATCGTTGGAGCGTTGAATGATCTGCCCAAACCAGCCGCTGGTCTGTGATGCGTAAATCACGTTGGCGTCGACCGGCGAGCCTTTGACATGGTAAATCTCCCAACCGGCAAAGTGCGGGCCGCTGACTTCCCAATGCTGACGCTTGGCGTCGGCGTTCAGAATGAAGGCCCCCTTCCTTGTGCCCACCAGGACTCGAACTCCGCTCATAGGTTGTATCGTGGTTAAATGGTTTAGATTAGATTAGTTCAACCACACGACGAACAAACGGACGCCCTCAGGACAGCCGCCGGTGCTTTTTATTGGAGAGGAATTGGAATAGATCATGGAATCATTAATCGAAGGCGCGGGTTTGAGAATCCAGCCGCACGGCCTGGTGGACGTCGTGGAACATTCCGCATGACAGGTCGGACCATAGGCCGTGAGGCCCATGGTGCAAAGCGCGAAAAGCGCGAAATGCCGTCTTGCGCAAGCATTGCTTTGGGACTATGAAAACGAGGTTACTCACACGATTCTGGCTGTATGAAGAGGTCGCCTTTATTTCTCCTGTTCGGGATTTGGGGGACTTGGACTGCCTTGGGTCAGGGCCTGGTTGATTTCCGCAACGGCGGTGTCACTTTTCCGACGGTGGCGGACCGAAAAGTCTATGCGGGACCTAATAATCCATTAACCGGCGTTAATTTTGTCGCCGGGCTTTGGTACCTGCCGGGAGCCGATCGGGGTAGCGAGATCTTTTCTGTGGGCAATCAAGCTGGGCGCACCTTCAATTTCCGACCTCCGACAACCACGCTGCCCGGCACTTGGGTGGTGGGGAGCGCCAGTCCGTTGTTTGTATTGAATAGCGTAGCGATCGGCGATTCGGCGACCTTGCAAGTGCGGGTTTGGGACGGGGCGAAGTACGCCTCCTTCAATCAGGCTGTGGCGGGGGGCGAATACGGGATGTCTGCGCCCTTCAACTACACCGTCCCTCCGACGGGTTCCACGCCGGACAAGTATTATATGGACAACCTGCGCGCCTTCGGTGCGCCCGAACCTTCGACGTGGGCTTTGGCGGCCTTGGGAGCGTTTGGGCTTTGGTGGTGGCGAAGAAAAAATGCCGCTCGAGGCTGATGTTTCCGAGTTTCGCGCGGCACAGATTAATCAGGCGAGTAACGGGAGCTTTGTTCTGTTTGTGACGGCCGTTTTGGGGTCGCATCTCGACAATGACAATCGACATTCGACATTCATGCAGCGTGAGGCGAGTGCTCTTGTAAGCGGGTGGAGTTCAGGAAAACTGTTGTTCGCACCTCCAGAGGATTGGAGGATTGATCACCAAGCCAATAGTCGAATGCCGAGACACGACCCAGACACGACCCCAAGAGCCGTCCAGCGAGAATACTCTCTCCCCTCAACGGGAGGGCTTGGACCTGATGTTCGCCGGTAAGGGCGGAGCTCAATTATAGGCCAAGGAACGGTCCGCTGCTTCGTCCGCGCTGACGATTTGGTATTCGTTGCTGGCGATGAATTTAATCATCGAAACGAAGCCTCGTTCGGCGGCGCGTTTGGAAGCGAAGGAATGGGGAGATTCGATCAAGGTCTTTCCAGCGGGGCTTCTGAAGCTAAAACTCCAGCGGGGCTTTTTGCGGCCGCGCGGTTTGTTGAGGTGATATTCGAGGACTGCTCGCTTTCTCTTCATACATGAACCTTCAAAAGCTCCTGCCGTTCCCATCGCCGAAAGGCGGCGTTTACTTTTTCTTCGAGCAACGTGGGCAGGACCAACACGGGACACAGAGTGAACCAAGCCAAAGCGGCGGCCTCATTGGCTACCCACCGCAATTCGCGCAGCAAGACGGCGTTTTGGACGGAGGCGAGAATTGGGGCTAACAGCTGTTCCTTCAGGCGTTCCAATTCCTGCTCCAAGGCTCCCCGCCTGCCGACGATCAGGAGCGGATTCGGCTCAAATGAATCGTCCACTCCCTGCTGTTTCATGGCTCGCGCGATCATCGTTCTTCGATTGCTCGATGTGATTGTTCCGACAATACTTCCGCCAGGAGCATTCAAACTGGTTGGGATTCCTTCCATTACAAAGTTGTAAGGCATTCGGAACTGGGGTCTGCTGAGGAAGAACCAGTTGGACGCTCCGATCGCTGGGGCGCTCAGGATACCGGATTCAGGACACCGGACTCAGGACACCGGATACGATGATGCGATTCATCCTGCTCAGCTTGTTGGTCAGTTTGCTGTCGGGTTGCGGCCGGCAAGATGTCGGTGCGCCGAGGGCGGAACGGTCGCGGGGATCGCCGTCGCCCGCTGCTGCGCTGGTGGCGGAGAAAACAGCCGGAGCAGCCGGAGCGGCGACCCGGGCGGAATCCGTGCGGGCCGCGTCGTTGCCGATTTACCAGCTCAAGATCGAACCGCGCGATCTGAGTGCGCTGGAGCAAAACCCGGGTTCGAGCCGGACGTATCCAGCCACATTTGTAGCCGAGGACGGCGAGGTGTTTGAGGGGGTGTCAGTGCGTTTTCGTGGCGAATGGGCCCGCACCTGGCCGAAGAAACCGTTGAAGATATTTTTCGATCGCAAGAAGCCGTTTCGGGACCATCACAGCATCAACTTGAATTCGGCGTGGCGCGATCCGGCTTTTGTGCGCGAGCCGCTGGCGTACCACGTGTATGCGGTTTGTGGCGCGCCGGCGCCGCGGTCGCGGATGGTGGCCTTGGAGGTCAACGGCACGTTTCGCGGCTTGTATGTGGAGGTGGAGCAAGTCGACAAGCCGTTCCTGCGTCGATTTAATCTGCGCGGAGCCGGCCTCTACAAAGCCACGTCGAACGAGAACATGGCTGATGAACGGGATCTGGGCAACCTGCGCTCGTTCAGTCGTCACTACGGCAACGAATCCGACCCCACCAACTCCCTGGAACAAGTGCAGCAGTTTTGCCGCGCGCTCAATCTGGCCACGAATGCAGCGGACTTTTTTGCGCAACACGTGGAGGTCGATCTTTACCTCAATTACCTGGTTGCCACCGTGCTGGTGCAGCATTGGGATGGGTTCAACAAAAATCATTTCCTGGTGCAGGACGTGCGAGGTTCACAAAAGTGGCTGGTGATCCCTTGGGATTTGGACCGCACGTTTGGGGATCACTGGCGCGGCGATTTTGATCGCGCTGACCTTTCCATTCGTTTAGGCACCCGCCAACTCCCAGGCGTGACGGGTTGGAATCGGCTGCAAGATCATCTGTGGAACGAACCGGCGTTGCGCAAACGGTTCCTGGACCGGCTCGAACTGTTGCTACGAACCGAGTTCACGCCAGAAAAACTGTTTCCGTTGCTGGACCAATACGAGTCCGCGCTGGCGGCCGAGGCTGCTCAGGACCGGCGGCTCTGGCCCGGGGCGGAAGAGAATCTCCACACCGCCATGGTGGGCCTGAAACATTTCATTGAACAACGCCGCGCCTTTCTTACCCGCGAACTGGTGCGACTCCGCCCCGCCCAGCCGGCGCCTTAATCTGGTCCGAAATTCACTTGCCCCAAGGGCAAGGGAATTAAGGCGTCTATCGCAGGCGGAGTGGCAACCACAAAGTACCCCGCGCGGCAGAGCCGCAACCAAATTCGAACCTCTTCTTTGAGTTCTTTGAGTTCTTTGTGGTAAATCCCCCCTCTGGCCACAAGAAAGAAGCAAACACGTGGATCACAACCGCGATTAAGTCCATCGCAACTGTTTTTGCCCCGTTCGCAACGCGTTTGCGTTGCGGGCAACTCGATTCGGTCTGCGGGAAAAGTTTTTGAGTCGATCGCAGTTGCGATCGGGTCCGTTGCAACCGTTTTTGGACCGATCACAACGCATTTACCGTTTCTCGCACATCAGGGCCAGGAGGTTGCGGTCTGGATCCCGAAAGAAGGCCAGCCACAGTTGGTGGTCGGGCATGCGGGCGACCAGATGCGGCTCCCGTTCGAACGCCAGGCCGCGCGCAGCCAGGGCGTCCCGCGCCTCCTGGATGTCCTCCACTTTGAAATAGATGACGCAGGAGAACCGTTCGGAGTCCGGCTTCTCCGGGCGGCTCAAAAGCAAGCGCAGGTTGCCGGCAGCGAAGAAGGCCATGGCTGGGGGTGCACTGAAGAGATGTTTCAATCCGAGCGTATCCCGATAAAAGCTTACGGCTTTCTCAAGATCCGTGATGGTCAGACCGATTTGCCCGAGGGCGCCCAAGGCGAAGTTGGATGCGTTGGTGTGGTTGGAGCTCATGGAGGCATCTTATCAGATTGGACTCCGGAAAACTTCTTCAAAACTGCTGATTTGCGGGCGCGCCACGCGCGCGGAGAAACCCCAGTGATGCGGCTAAACCAGGAGCTGAAACTGCCCAGGCTCTCGAACCCCACCGCCAGACAGATCTGCGTCACCGGAAGTTCGGTGCGTTCGAGCAGGAACTTGACCCGCTCAATTCGGCAGGCGGACAGATATTCGTGCGGAGTGGCGTGAAATGTGTTTTTGAATTCACGCAGAAAATGAAACGGCGACAAGCACGCGGCTTCGGCCATCTCCGCGAGAGTCAGCGGGGTATCAAACCGCGCCTGAATGAAGTCTCGCGCCCGGTGCAAGCGACGCCACAGTTCCTGACGAGTGGACGCGCGGCGTGCGGGGAGTTGGTCGCTTTCCTGGAGGGCATCCCTCTGCGTTCGCAACATACGCGCGAGCAACTCTCGCAGGACTTGTTCAAGCCACACGGCCGGCAACGTCCCGGTTCGGTGCGCCTGGCGCAGGTGCCGCAGCAGCGGCGTCACGCCTTGATCATGAGGAGTAAACCGCTCAAAGAAATGGACGCGATTCCCGGGGTCGCCCTGGGGCGTGTCGAGCAGCCGCTCCGTCGAGGAGCGCAGCGAATGGCGCACCTCCTCGGCCCAGCCGCGCGGGAAGAAAATGATGAACGATTCCACGCGCGTGGGGGAATCAATCTGGATCTCGTAAGGTTGCTGGTCGTTCAGAATGAGATACCCGCGGTCATCGACCGAAAACCAGGATCGATCGGCGCGATACAAGGCGCGTCCGTTGAACATGCACTTGACCGAGAGCAACGGGCACGCAGCCCAGGCGTGGTGGCGAAACCCTTGCGCGGCCAGGAACGAGGCGCGCTGAAGATTGAACCCTGGGGACAGCACACGCTGAGCCTCTCTGATTCCGTCGGCTGGCACAACCCGTCTTTTCACTGCCCCGGACCGCGGGCGCATTCACGTCCTGCCCCGGAGCGCGGCCTTCAGGCCTTCAGGCCGCATCAGCGTCCGGCGACATCGGCGTAACGACTGACCACTGGTGTGCGGACGATGAAGCGGCGTAAACGCGGCGCTTCTCAGCGCTTATGTCGAGGACAGCGCCCATCGGCCCTCGACCTGTTCAGGGGCGGAGGCGGGAGTGGCTTTCGGCAAAGGCGATCAGCTCCGCATCCGTGCGGACATAAAGATTGCTTTGCACGAGCGCGGGCGTGGCCATGACCTGGGCGCCGAGCTCGTTATGCGCCAGAATCCGCAGGGAATCACCTGCCGCCAGGACCGTGGCCGTGCCTTTCTGCGAGATGGCGATGATTTTCCCGTCGCCCGCGATCAAGGACGCATAATAATCACCGGGCGCATCCAGGCGTTCGTCTTGATAGAATGACCGGCCCGACTTGGCATCATAACAGGAAGCCAGGCCGCCGCTCTTCACCGTGTAAAGCCGGCCGCCTGCGCACACGGGCGAACAGACGTAGGGCAGGCTGCGGGTGGATTTCCAGGCCAGATGACTGGTCGTGATGTCTCCATGCCCCCCCGGCCGCAGCGCCAACACGGCATTGCCGGCGCGGGCGAACATTTCACGCATGATCTGCCACTCGTAGGGCGTGACGCGCCCGTCTTTGTTGATGTCCATTTGGCTGAATCGTTCGCGCAACGGGCCGGCGGGGATCTCGGTGCGTTGCAGGCTGCCGTCGTTATTCGCGTCATGGGCCTGAGCGAACTGCTCGAACGGTTCCAGGGTAATGCGATCACTTGGATCCGCGCCGACGTTCCAGCTGGCGCTGAACAATAAACCATCGCCCGCGCACGGGGTGCTGTTGGCGACCCGCGAGGTCCCGGTGAAACTCCAGCGTTCGGTGCCGTCTTGAAGATTGTAGGAACGCAACCAAATCGACCCCGGAACGACCAGTTCCTCCCCTTGTTCATGGTGCCACAGGTATGGCGAGGCAAAACCGCGCCGGAATTCGGGCCGTTCAGTGCGCCAAATCTGCCGGCCGGTGCGCCGGTCCAAGGCCAGCAAGTAGGAGCCTTGATCACCGTCTGAAACCAGAATCACCATCCCTCCCGCCAGGATCGGCGATGTGCCGGTGCCAAACTCCACCATCGGCGGTGGCAGGGGCTCTCGCCATTTCTCGACGCCATCGAAATCGTAAGCCAGCAACCCAAAGGAACCGAAATAACTGATCACCACCGTCCCGTCCGTGCAGGGCGTCGAGGAAGCCGGGCCGGAGATTTGATGGGCAGGTTCAATCTTGTCGACCGGTGCGGTTTGTCGCCACAAAATGCGGCCGCTCGCGCGATCCAGGCAAAGGGTCTGCAACTTGCCCCCTTCCGACCCGGTCAGGAAGATCTTTGATCCCCAAATGCACGGAGACGAATGGCCTGGCGGCACGGTTGTCTTCCATAAACGATTGGTGGCCGGACCGAAATGAGTCGGCGGCTCGCCGTCCGAGGCCACCGCATTGCCGCCTGGTCCGCGAAATTGGGGCCATTGGGGCACGGTCTGGGTTTGTGACCAACCGCCTCGAAAACTGCAGAGGAACGCCGCTGCGATTAAGATGGCACGCATGAGCGCAGCGATGAGAACCGGAGATGAGCGAGTCGTCAAGGGTCTGCAGAAAGATGGCTGGCAGAGGATGGCTGGCAGAAAAATGTCCTAGGCGCGACTCCCTCTCCCCTCAACGGGGGAGGGTCAGGGTGAGGGGTGAGAAGAGCCCATTGCTGCCTGCCTGCCCATTGCTGCCTGTTCCGATTTGGGCCTTCAGTCCTTGAAGGCGGCTTTTGTGCTCTTCTGAGCACGCAAACCGAGCAATAGAAATTCGTACCGCACGCCTCGACATGAACCCCCTCGTCAACACGCCCTTCGGGAAACAAACACGCTCCAGCGTTCTCACCCCACCCTAACCCTCTCCCCGTTGAGGGGAGAGGGAACGCTAACCGCGTACCGGTCATAGACCGCCGCTACAGCTGTCGCATGATTTGCGGTTACGCGTAGTAACGCCGCAGCGCCGCGGGCAGAGTGCCGATCCGCAAAGCACGTTCGATCTCCGAGAACGGTCCGGCGGCCTCAGCGTCCAGCACGACCACTTCGCCGGCCTGCAAGGCGGCGACCGGAACTCCACGGCGCAAGAGCAATCGGTTCGCGGTGAGGGCGGTGACACGCGAACTTGGAGTCAGGATTCCGGCGAGGTTAAGCGGGTCGGCGGCGCTGATGGTGATGCATTCACCGGCCGGCGCGGATTTGCGGAGCGAACGCAACAAACCAATGGCTTCGGGCAACGCGAATTGTTCACCACTCACGCCGCTGACGAAGTAACCGCCTCTAATTTCTCCGCGCGCCTCGAGGCGGCGATAGACGCGGCCCAATTCAAACCAGGTCGCATTCAAGGATTCGCGTTCCAGCAGCCGGCGGAACATCACGCCATAGCGCCGGAGCAAAACCCGGGCATAAACCTCGATGGCTTCGTCGCGTTCGAGTGCGGCCTGGGTTCCGGCTAATCCGGCGGTGGTGCCCGCGATGGAGCTGGAGACGGGGAGCGATCCGGTTCCGGGGCGTCTGAGCAACGCCCAACGTCCTGCTCGCTCCACGCTGGTGACCGCGCGGTGGCGGCGTGGGCCTGGTGCCGGATGCAACGGCAACCGTTTCTCGGCCGGCACCAGCAAGGCGCGCAATCCCTCGAAGCTGTCGGCGGTGGCACATCCTTCCGCGACCAGCTCGGCCAACGCTTGTTCGATCCGGGAGGGAAGCAAACCGGTTGGGCGCGTCAGTTCGGTGAAGAACTGCGCTCCGCTTTGGGCCAGATGTTCCAGAACCAGTTGCGTGTCGGGCCCGTAATCGATTGGGTTTGGGCTAGGCGCCAGCAGCAGCCAGTGGGGCAGGTTTTCGCGTGCAAACAGGGAGATCGGACTCGAACGCAAGGGTGGGAACGGTCGGCTTCGTTGATGCAGCGGACAACTGAGACGGCCCCAGCCAACGCGGCCGGTGAAACAACATTGGTCGAGCCACTCGGGTGTGTAGTCTTTGATCCGCCGGCTCAACACTTCGGGTTCCCAGGCCGCCGCCGGCAATTCGTAGCCGTCCAGTTGATCTAATACCGCCTGGAGTCCTTCGGGGCCTTCAGCGTGTTGGGCCGGGTCGACCCGTTGCCAGGCCAGGAGAAACCGCTGAAAATCGGCGAGCGCGACGGGCTGAATCTCCTCGCGCAGGCGGTGGATGGTGAGTCGATGGATCCTGGCGAGGAGCCGCCGATCGCACCATTCGATTTCCGGCGTGTGCGGAGTGAATTTCCCCCGGAGGATGAACCCTTCCGCTTCCAGGGCGAGCAACGCGGCCTCGGTCTCGGACGGAGCCAAGTGAAAGAATTCGGCGAGCGTTGCGGCGGTGACCGGGCCGAGGATTTCCAAGCGCCCGCGCAACAGTTCTCGCACGGCTTCCTCGCGTTCCCAACGTTTCTCACGGTGACTCGACGGCACCGTCAGCCAGGCATCCACCTTGGCGTCCGGGTAGACGGCCTGCAACATCGCCAGCCGTTCTGCCGGCAACCAAAAATGGCGAGGGCCATATAGTTGTCCGGCGCGTTTGTCTTCGGCGAGGCGGGCCAGCCAGGCGGAGGCTTGGTCGCTGACCTGGCGTGTTTCCGGTTCCGTCAACGCCCCGGCCAGCCACAAGGCTTCGTGAAGCTCGTCAGGATTGGCGGCGCTCGGCCAGGCTTCGGTTTTGACTTTGTCGATGGCGGCGGCGTCGAGGATGCCCAGGCCGTCGTTATTAGCTGAGTCGCCGGCGCGCCGCGTGTAAACGGCCTGGGTCCGGCGTTCTTCGAGCGGCGCATTATCGAGGAAGGCATAAGGTTTGGCGTTCAGGATCTCGTGGGCGAGCGGCGATGGTTCGGGCAGATCCCGCGCCAGACATTGAATATCTCCGCCCTCGATCTGCCGGAGCACGCGGATCAAGCCATCGATGTCCATCGCTTCGTGCAGGCAATCTTCAACGGTTTGGTGAACGAGGGGATGATCAGGCACGACGCGGTCGCCCACGATGTTCTCCAGACAGGCCAATTGATCGGGGAAGACGGCGGCCAGCAGATTTTCGGCTTCCATGCGCTGGAGCGGCGGCGGCATTTTGCGTCCGCCGCGCTGGCGGGGGAGAGCCAGCGCGCGCGAGGCGTTCCAGCGCCAGCGGACGGGAAACATGGGCGCGTCGAGCAATGCCTGGACCAGGAGTTCGCGCACCGATTCGCTTTGGAGATAGCGGAAGACTTCTTCCAAGGGAAAGGAATGCTGCGTTCCCAGCGACAGCACAATGGCGTCGTCGGTGGCCGCGGCCTGCAATTCGAAATTGAACGAGCGACAGAACCGTTTGCGCAGGGCCAGCCCCCAGGCGCGGTTCACGCGGCTGCCAAAGGGAGAATGCAACACCAACTGCATCCCGCCCGACTCATCAAAAAACCGTTCCAGGACCAGCTTCTTTTGCGAGGGCACCGCGCCTAGGACACGATAGATCTCGGCGAAATACTCCGCGAGCTGTCGGGCGCCGGCCTCGGACAACCCCGTCTCGGCGCGCAGCCAATCGGCCAGCGATTGCTCTGAGTGATCGATCGTCGAGTCGGAACTTCCCGTGTCCGCCTCGCCGTCGCGCTGGTCAGCGCGGTCTGATTTACCTGCCCGGAGGCCAGCCTCCGCCAACTTGGACTCGATCTGTTGGCGCAACCGGGAAACGGCTTGCGACAACTCCGCCGTGCGCCCGGGCGCTTCTCCCAACCAAAATGGGATGGAGGGCGGTTGGCCCTGCGCGTCGGCCACTCGGACCAGGCCGGAGTTCACGCGCAGGATGCGCCAGGAAGCATTGCCTAATTGGAAAATGTCCCCGGCCATGCTCTCGATGGCGAAATCTTCGTTGACCGTGCCGATGAACGTTTCGCTGGGTTCGAGCACGACCCGGTAATCGGCCGTGTCCGCGATGGCTCCGCCGGAGGTCAGGGCAACCAATTGCGCGCCGCGCCGCGCCCGGATGCGGCGATTGACGGCATCATGATGAATCAACGCGCCGCGCCGTCCGCGGCGAGTGCTGAAGCCCTCGGCCAACATGCGCAGCACACTGTCAAACTCGGCCCGGGTCAACTGACGATAAGGATACGCCGCGCGCATGAGTTCAAAGAGTTCGTCTTCCGGCCAGTCCTGGCTGGCGGCGCAGGCGACGATCTGTTGGGCCAGCAAGTCGAGCGGCTTGGCGGGCATCTCCAAACGGTCCAATTCCCCGCGCCGCAGGCTGGCCAGCGTGGAGGCCGTCTCGACCAACTCATCTCGGCTCAGCGGAAAAAGACGGCCCTTGGGCAGTCCGCCGCGGCGATGGTCCGCTCGGCCCACGCGCTGGAGAAGCGTGGCCAGGGAACGAGTCGGGCCCAGTTGGCAAACCAGGTCCACGGAACCGATATCGATCCCGAGCTCCAAGGAAGCCGTGGCCACCAACGCTTTGAGCTCACCGCCTTTTAAGCGCTGTTCCGCGTCGAGCCGCAATTTGGCGGACAAACTGCCGTGATGTGAGGTCACGCGGTCGGCTCCCAAGCGTTCGGCCAGGTGATGCGTCACACGTTCAGCCAGCCGGCGTGTATTCACAAACACCAGCGTCGTCCGGTGGCCTTCGATCAACTCCGCCAAACGACCGTAGACTTCTGTCCAAACTTCGTTGGACATGACAGCTTCCAGCGGTGAACCCGGTAACTCGACGGCCAGATCCATCTTGCGCCGGTGTCCGGAGTCGATGATCGCGCAACGGGCCCGGCCGGTTTCGTCCAGTCCCCTGGTTCCGACCAGGAATCGGGCGACCTCCTCGATGGGATTCTGAGTGGCCGACAAGCCAATTCGTTGCAACGGTTGTCCGGTCAAGGCCGCCAACCGCTCCATGCTCAGCGCCAGATGCGATCCGCGGCGATTACCCACCAGCGCATGGATCTCGTCCACGATCAAAGTCCGCACCGAACTGAGCAACTGCCGCCCGGAAACCGACGTCAGCAACAAGTAAAAGGATTCAGGCGTGGTCACCAGGATGTGCGGAGGTTGACGCGTGATGGCCCGTCGCTGGGCGGGGGAGGTGTCGCCTGTGCGCACCTCGGACCGGATCGCCACGTGGCGGCCGGTGCTGGTGCGGAGCGCCGCCTGGATGCCCGCCAGCGGTTCCGCCAGGTTCTTATGGATATCGTTGCTCAGCGCTTTGAGCGGTGAAACGTAAAGCACTCGCGTCTCTTCCGGCAGCGTGCCCGCCAGTCCGGCCCGAAACAGTTGATCGAGCGAAGCCAAAAAAGCCGCCAAGGTTTTGCCCGAACCCGTTGGCGCGGCAATTAATGTGTGCGCGCCCGATTGGATGAGTGGCCAGCCCCGTTCCTGCGGATCGGTGGGAGACCCGAACTGTTGCTCGAACCATTGCCCAACGACGGGATGAAACTGGAACCGATGCATCGCCTGAAAGATAGGCCAACCGGGAAAAGCGGAAAGCGGAAAGCGGAAAGCGGAAATGACTCTCCATGAACGTGACTAGCAGCCGACGTCAGGAGGCCTGCCCTGAGCTTGTCGAAGGGGCTCACTCTACCCCAACGCGTTCG
>DATLUX010000389.1:0-8526 GCA_035577805.1 Verrucomicrobiia bacterium | reverse complement strand
TGGGGGCGCGGGAGATTGCCTGCCGCATGAAGTTTTCACATCCTGTCGCCATAAAGTGCCGCCGCAAGATCGCAGCGTTGGTGGTCCGGATGGGGATTGCACCGCGCTTAGCAAAAGCCCGGCGCACTGGGCCCCGCCGGGCCAACGGCAAGGTCCTCCGTAAACCAGATGCGGTGCCTGTTCACTCAACCGACCAAGCCACTCCACGCACGGAGTCGATGGGCCCTTCCTCTTCCTTGGTTGCGGAGACGACCCATGCTAATGGAATCACCCCTGGCATGCCCTCCGACGACAGAGCGCCGGCGACGAGCGCTCTGATCGAAAGAGGGAGCCCTGATCCATTGCAGTATTGAGCCCGCCTAGTGGGGGCAATCGTCTCTCTCGAGAGGTTCGGCTCGTTCGAACAACGGCCCCTCAGAAAGCAGGGTTCGACCGACGTCATTCCCTGGTTGGCCGGTCGCGCACCGAGTGAAGGCCATAGCGGGACAATTTCTGACGCATCGTGGGTCGCGAGACTCCCAGCCATTGGGCGGCTTTGCTCTGGTCTCGCTTGGCCCTGCGGATGGCTTGGCCGTACAGCTCGCGTTCGACGAACTCGATGAGATCGGCCATGACATTCTCACGTTCTCCACTTTGGGCGCTTGCCAACGCCTCAGCCACGTGCGCGGCAAAGTGTCGTAGGGTCGCCGGCTTGGGCGGGGTGGTTTGGTCGAGCGCTTTGCGAATGATATCCGTGGTGATGGTATATCCGTGGGCCAGCAGGAGGGCCTTGCGAACCACTCCCTTCAATTCGCGAACGTTGCCGGGCCACGATTGTTCCCGGAGGGCCATGATCGCCTCGTTTTCGATGCTCGAGGTAGCCGATCCCAGTTCGGCCCCATAACGTTGGATAAAGTACCGAACCAAAGGCCGGATGTCCTCCATGCGGTTTCGCAAAGGGGGCAGGGAAATCTGGGCCACATTCAGCCGGAAATAAAGGTCCTGACGAAACTGACTCTCTTCGATGGCCTGCTCGAGGTTGGCATGGGTGGCGGCGATGACGCGGACATCTACCGGGATGGGTTCTTTGCCGCCGACGCGTTCGATCACCTGTTCCTGGAGCACTCGCAAAAGTTTTTGTTGGAGCTTCATCTCCATGTCGCCGATTTCATCCAGAAAGATGGTGCCGCGATGCGCTTGCTCAAATCGACCGAGCCGTCTGACGGTGGCGCCCGTGAACGCGCCCGGCTCGTGGCCGAAAAGCTCACTCTCCAGGAGGCTTTCGGGAATCGCCGTGCAATTGACCACAATGAAAGGTTGGCTGGCTCGTTCGCTATGACTGTAGATGGCGCGAGCCACTAATTCCTTGCCGGTGCCGGTTTCTCCGCGGATCAGGACCGTGACCGTGGTGGGAGCCACTCGCCCAATTTCTTTGTAGACCCCCTGCATGATCCGGCTGTTGCCAATGATCTGGTCGCCGGCCGGCTGGCCTGGGTCAACGGTTTCGCCGGGCAGCTTCACTCCGGACTCCATGAGCTGTTTGCTGGCCGCGGCCTGATCAACCATCCTCACCAGCTCGGCGCGAAACGCCTCGTCCATGACTCTGAGCGGCTTGACGAAGTAGTCAAACCCCCCCTGCTTGATCACATCAATCGCGATCTCGGCAGTGTGGCCGCCGGTCATGAGGATAACGGGCAACTGTGGCTTTGAGGTGTGCAATTGGATGACCAAGTCCCGGCCTTCATCGGATGTTGGCCCGCCCAGGTTCAAGTCGGTCAGCACGACGTCAAAGTTCCCGCTCTGGGCCTGAGCTAAACCCGCGGGTGCAGTGGTGGCGATTTCGACCGCATAATCTTCCAGTTCCAACACATGCTTAAAGAGGCCGGCATCTTTTGGATTGTCTTCGATAATGAGGATTTTGGTGCTCACAGGGGCTGTTCTTTGCTGACGCTTTCCGTGACGGGGCGCAGGTGATAACGGGTGAGCTTTTCCCGGATGGTGGGACGGGAGATGCCGAGCCACCGGGCGGCTTTGGTTTGATCACCTCCCGCGAGGCGAATAGCCTGCTCATAGATCTCGCGCTCCGCCCATTCGGTGACGGTGGCGGCGATATGCTCGCGCTCGCCGCGCTCGGCGGCATCGAGAAGCTCTGAAATGTAGACGGCCAAGGGCTCGTCGGCGATGGAGTCGAGTTGGACTTGGGTCTCCGCCACGGGCCGAACCATTCTGGTCTCGTCGAGCACCTTGCGGATGATGGCAAGGTCAATCCGGTGTCCGTGGGCCCCGAGCAGCGCTTTGCGGACGACATTGCGCAGCTCACGAATGTTGCCCGGCCACGGTTGGTGCACGAGCAACTGCAGCGCATCTGGATCGATCGTGGAACCGATCGCGCCGAGCTCAGTGGCGTGCTGCCGGATAAAAAAACTGACCAATTCGGGAATGTCTTCGGTTCGTTCCCGAAGGGGCGGCAGACAAATCACCGCATCATTCAGCCGGTAATAGAGGTCGCGCCGGAATGCCTTTTCTTCGACCGCTTTCTCCAAGTCGCGATGGGTCGCGGCAATCACGCGAACGTCGACTGGGAATGTCTCCTTGCCGCCCACGCGCTCAATCGTTTTTTCCTGCAGGACCCGCAGCAGCTTGGCCTGCGTGTTCACGCTCATGTCTCCAATTTCGTCCAGGAAAATCGTGCCGTGGTTGGCCTGCTCGAATCGACCCACCCGCTGGGCCGTGGCGCCGGTGAAGGCACCTCGCTCGTGACCGAACAACTCGCTCTCCAGGAGGGAGTCGGGAATGGCCACACAATTGACGATGACTAACGGTTGCTCCTTTCTTTCACTGTGCTCGTGCAGCGCTCGCGCGGCCAACTCTTTGCCAGTGCCGGTCTCCCCGCGGATGAGGACAGTGGCCGGTTTGGCGGCAACGCGCCCAATCTCAATGAAGACGTTTTGCATGGCCCGACTCTTGCCGAGCATCGGCTCTCTTCCGGTGGAGGCTTCCTTGCCTTGGGCAGGTTCCGACTCGATCACGCGCGCGGCGGCGGCGGCGCGCACCGCCTCGAGCAACTCCTCAAATTCTTTCTGGTTGGTCGGCTTGGGCTTGGCGAGGTAATCGTAAGCCCCCAGTTTACTCGCTTCGATCGTGGTCTCCGTCGCAGGAATGGCGGTGATGAGGATGACGGGAATCTGCGGCTTGGTGCTCCGGAGCTGAGCGACCAAATCGAGACCCTTGGGTTCGAGCCGGGTCGTCCCCGCGACTTTCCAGTGCAGGTCCGCCAGCACCACGTCGAACTCCTGTTCCTCGGCCAGAGCCAGTCCCTGTTCGGCGACGGTAGCGATCGCCACCTCGTGTCCAGCCTTGGTTAACGCGGCTTGCAGCGCCACGGGGACATGTTGATCGTCATCGATGATTAGAATTTTCGCCATAACTTCATTCACCATTGTGGCAAACCGGCAGGACCAGGCCAAAGGTCGCGCCATGGCCAGGAGGTGATCTCACCTCCAAGACGCCCCCATGCCGATCGACAATCCTGGCCGCGATGGCCAAGCCCAGACCAGTGCCTTCCTTCTTGGTGCTGAAAAACGGATCGAACAAGCGTGGCTGCACTTCCGCAGGGATGCCCGGCCCGTTGTCCTCCACTTCGATGATCACCACATCGGAGTTGCGCCCTTTCAGTGGCACTCGGTCCTGGCGGGTCCGGAGCGTGATCAGGCCATCCTGCTCAATGCTCTCGGCCGCATTTTGCACCAGATTGATCAAAACTTGCTTGAGTTGTTGGGGATCGGCCCGGAAGCTCGCATTGGCCGCTAATTCCACGTTCAACTTAATCTTCTGTCGCTCGAGCTGTGGTTGGAACAAGGTCTGGATTTCTCGCAAGGCCGGTTCGGCCTTCACCGAGATGAGCTTGGGCTCCAGAGCCCGAGCCAACTTCAGGAACTCCTTCACGAATTGGTCCAACCGATCCGTCTCGTGGCGGATGGCCACGGCCACGTTCTGTTCGGGCGTGCCCTCCGGAAGGCTCTGTTCCAGCGTCCACAGCCAGGCGTTGATGGCGGTCAGGGGTTGCTTGATCTCATGTGCTTGCCAGATGGCCAGCTTTTCAAAATGCGCCAGCTTGTTTTCTGTGGCCGTTTCCTGGAGGCTGATCCGGAGCCGCTCCACCACCACGCGCCGATAAATGGCGACCATCAAGAATATACCCAGCCCGATTTGGGCCAGGATCAATGGGTAGAGGGGGGACAAAAGCGACGCCGAAGAGGGCAGGATTTCCGACGCGGCGCCGACCAGCAGATTGGTTTCCTTCCGGGACAGGGCCGGCTCGTTCGTTCCCAAGCGAGCCTGCGCTTTAACAAAGGATTGCATCGCTCCGTGAAGTTGTTGACCGTGCTGCCGAGCCTCTGCCTGCCAGCGCAAATCGACGAAAGTTTTAATCGCGCCCGCCCCGGTGCGTGCCTGGCTGGCCAGCTCCAGCAATCGGGCGGCCTCCTCCTCCGTCTTCTTTAGGCGCCTCTCAAACTCCGGACCGTAATAGCTCTTCTTGATGTTATTGACTAGGATGTTCTCCGTCTCTGCGAAGTAGTTCGAATAGCTGCCGCCGATCTGATGAAGCAACGAGCCCAGGTCCATCGGGATCGCCGCCAAGCCGCTGTTCGACGTCAATCGTTCCTGCTCAAATCTGGCTTTTAGTTCTCTGCTTCCTGAATCAAATCTCTCCAACGCCACGCGTTCTTTCTGTTTGGTAATCCATTGGTTCAGCTCCTCTCGGCGGCGCTTAAAACCCGGCAGTTCCGCCGCGTTCTTCTCCAGAGCCTTGCCGGTCATGGCGGCCTGCATGTCCATTAGATTGGTTTGGATAATATCGGCCAGGGCTAAGTATTCGTCCTGCAGCCTGCGGGTTTCTGGCAGGGCGAGTTCATCCTGCTTCATGATCTCTTGCGAACGATTCAGCTCATCTTGCAAATCAGCACTTAAGTCCGCCAGCGCCTGCCGCTGCTCGTGGTTTTTCTGCCACAATTTTTGGGCTTCCTGCCACCCGTTCCCGGCTTCCACATCCGCAGCCTTTAGCGCGTCCTCGGCTTGCGACCTGGACCGAACCACCTTGAACTCAGCCCAACCGATGAACGCCGCCACCAGGACGAGCGAAAGCTCGAAAAGCGGCAGACGTTCTTTGGGTCGGATACTCATTCTCTCATCGTGTCTTCGCTGCTCTACGGCTCACGCGGGCGGGCCAATGGGACGACCAAACCGCTATCTCAGGGCACATCTGCGGCCGATCACGACCGAAGGGTTGAGATCGGGCCGCGTGTGACGGAGAAGTGCTTGCGGGACCATTGCGCTTGGCCCGATATGCGCACTCCGTCGAAGGCTGAACGACGTCGATCCATTTTCGTCTTGCGCGCCTCGCGGCCTGGGCGGGAACCACCACCGACCGTTGCGCCTGATCGGTTCAGGAAGTCTTGCCGTTTGGGTTGCGACGGCAAGTATACGGGCGAGCCGACCGAAATCAAGAAGTTAAAACTTTGACCAACCACTCACCGCCGCGTCGTGGGGCATCCTCCACTGCACCGAGGCTCAATTGGCCGCTTATTTCATGCGGTATAGGCCTGCCAGAGCGGCTCTCTCGCGCCCGGCTTTGGCCGCGGAAAGATTTTTTTTTGGATTTTCTGTAAGAATGCGACGCCAGATCCGTAAATAGCTAGTATGAACGATTTTATAGGCGTCAATCCCTCTGTGTCCCTCCAACGCGCATCGAACTTTGGTCATCTCTCGCTAATCCCGCCCCTCAACTTGGTGGCCAGCACTGTGCTTTGCGTTGGAATCCTCTTAACGACCCTCAGTACTGAGGCAAGTCCCCCCCGCCGGCAAGCGGATCGAGTGTCTGCGCAGGTTTTGCAGCCAGGCGACATCGTCTTCACCGACTCCGAGGCCGCAGTATTGAAGCTCGACACGCTGACTGGGCAAACTGCCCCCATCGCGGCGGGCGGGGCGCTGGTTCGGCCTTGTGGCATCGCCGTCGGCGCCGACCATACCATTTACGTGGCGGATACCGGCTGCATGGCCATCATCGCCATCGACCCGGACAGCGCGCAATCGACGGTATTAGCCAGTGGCGAGCAGTTGGCCGTGCCCTTTGGGATTGCGATCAATGTCGATGGGGAGATCCTGGTGGCCAATGCGCGAGCGATTTTAGGGATAAACCCTGCCGACGGCCGTGTCCGGACGGTGTCTGCAGGTGGCGTCCTTAAGGCGCCGCTGGGGGTGGCCACAGCGCCTTCGGGCGAGCTTTATGTGGCCGATGCCGGCGGGTTGGTGGTTAGGATCGATTCCACAAGTGGAGAACAAACCATTGTTTCCACAGGGGGAAACATCATTACTCCTGTGGCCATCGCCATCGCGGATCAGAAAACCATCTACATTTCGGACGCGAGCGCCCGTCGCATCATCCAGATCGATCCTCGTAACGGCGCCCAGACGGTCGTGTCTGGTGAAGGCGCTCTGGCGAGCCCCTTTGGACTTGCCGTATGGGGCAAACACGATCTTTTGGTGGGCGACCCGGATGCTTTCGACCTCGCTGGCGGCATCATCCATATTGATCTGCACAGCGGCGAACAAACTCCCATGGCCATTGGTAGCGGGAACTTCGTCAATTACCGTTGCGTCGCGGTGGTGCCGGACAATCCTCAACCGTAAGGAGATCAGCGCGTTGAGGTTGCGGCAAAGCATTTTCTTCTAAGGAGACAACTTTGTTTCAAGTGAAAGCGGACCTCATGCAGCCAACTTGCGCAAGCCGTTGCCAATCCTGGAGCGAGGTGCTTCTTTCGGGTTGGCAAGCAAATTGCATTGGTGGCGGCATGGCAAGAGGGACGATTCTCCTGGTCGAAGACGATCTCGCGGTGAGCAGGGCCTTGGAACAAGCGCTCAAGGTCCAGAAATACTGCGTTATCCCGGCGGACAATCGCCAACGAGCCCTGCGTGAGCTGGCTCTTCACCACATCGATGTCGGGCTGCTCGACTTGAACCTCGGCTCGGATTGCGGCTGGGAAACCTTTCAGCACCTCCGCCACTTTCGTCCGCGCTTGCCAATCATTGTGATGAGCGCCAGACCGGATCAATTCAGTCACGCCTCGGCGTGCCTAGCCGCTGGTTTGTTGGAGAAGCCATTTGATGTCCGGATCCTTTTTCGGCAACTCGCAACACTCTGCGCAGACGCGGCCAGCCTCGCTCAAAGCCGCATCCCAGGCGTGGCGTCGGTGTCATTCGCCAACGCCCCCTTGTCATCCTCCTGAGGGTCGGTACAGCTACCCGCCCAAAGGGCGTGGCCGTGCTCCTGTCCGCCAGTTTCAATCACACCCGGACAGAAGCCTTGACTCCACGGTTTCAACTTCTAGGTTCAGCAGGAATGAACCTCCTCCTCCTCTCAACTTCTCAGAGCAGGTGGATGGCAATTGCGTCTTGGGCGTGCCGCGGTTGGCCACCGCGAGTTCTGCTGTCACTGGTGCTGTCGTTGGCCGGTGCGCCGGCCACAGGAGCCAATCCGGTTTTGCAGACGCTCTACGGATTTGGGACTAACCCGAAGAATCCGCAGGCGGCGTTGGTTCAAGCAAGCGACGGCAACTTTTATGGCACGACAGCCTTTGGCGGATCGGCTGGCGAAAATGGCACGATATTCCGTATCTCCTCGGACGGCACTTTAGACGGTGAGTTGAATCCTTTTTTTTCCTTCAATGGTGCAGTTGGCAGTCGGCCGCTGGCGGGTTTAATTCAAGGAACGGATGGCAATTTGTATGGCACCACGGCCTTCGGGGGGGCGGGTGGCGACTATGGCACGATCTTCAAAATCACCCTGGGCGGGGTGCTCACGCCGCTGTTCTCGTTCAGGGGCACAAACGGCAGTCGGCCACAGGCCGGCTTGGTCCAAGGGAATGACGGCAGTTTTTATGGCACAACCGCCGCTGGTGGACTGGCTGACAACGGCACCGTGTTCAAAATCACTCCGGCCGGTGCCTTTACACTCCTTTATTCGTTCCCTTCCAACGGCAGGGACGGCGTCAGCCCACTGGGCGCTCTCATCCAACACACTGACGGCAATTTCTTCGGCACCACCTCTTTAGGGGGGAGCAGTGGCAACGGCATCGTGTTCCGCATTACCCCGGCCGGCGTCTTCACTCTTCTAGCTTCTTTTAACGGCGCCAATGGTTCGGGTCCGGCGGCAGGATTGGTCAGAGGAGCCGATGGCAACTTTTATGGCACCACGCAGTTTGGCGGCCTCACTGATAACGGCACGGTTTTCAAGGTCACGCCAAGTGGGGTGTTGAGCAGTGTGTTTTCCTTTAGTGGTCCGAACGGGAATTATCCCGTGGCGCCGTTAGCGTTGGGCACTGATGGCAACTTTTATGGCACCTCCGCCGGCGACCGCGCGTTCGGCGGGAACAATACCTTTGGCACGGCCTTCCGGGTCACCTCCGCTGGCTCATTGACCACGTTGGTTTTTTTCAACTTCAACAACGGTGCCTGCCCGGTCGCGGGCCTCACTCTCGGTAGAGACGG
>DATLUX010000388.1:0-29247 GCA_035577805.1 Verrucomicrobiia bacterium | reverse complement strand
GGGTAGCAAACACCTGCACATGACGTGCACGCGCATTGGGGCCATGAACTTCAACTGAAAAAGAGCCCTCACCCCCAGCCCCTCTCCCATCGGATGGGAGAGGGTGGCCGCAGGCCGGGTGAGGGTCAGGTTCATGGGTAGAACTTCCATCTGCTTTTGCACACGCATTGGGACCTTGACCCCTTCGTTCCCGAAGACGCCACCGTGTTTCCGCTTTCCGCTTTCCGCTTTCCGCTTTTCCCCCACGGTTCATGGAGAGCTTCCATCTGCTTGAAGCCACGACATTCGACATTCGACATTCGACATTCCGCATTCCGCATTCGACCAGAGCGCGGCGACCATCGATCATTGACTTCGACCCGCCGTTTTGGCAAGCGTCTCCTCCGTCCAATCGCCCGGCATCGGGATGGCATCGTCACTATGAAAAAATATTCGATGGAGTTCATCGGCACCTTCTTCCTTGTCCTCACCATTGGCATGTGTGTGATCAAACCGGACATCGGCAACCTGGCGCCAATTGCGATCGGTTCGGCTCTGATGGTGATGATTTACGCCGGCGGCCACATTTCCGGCGGGCATTATAACCCGGCCGTGACGATGGCGGTTTGGGTGCGGGGCAAATGTCCGACTGCAGATGTGCCGGGCTACATGATCGCGCAGGTCTTGGGTGGGGGTATCGCCGCGGGCGTCGTGTTGTGGTTCAAAGGAAACCCGCCGCTGACGGCGGGCGATGCGCCGGTCTTGCCTGCGCTGGCGGCAGAGTTCCTTGGCGCATTCGCTTTGACCAGTGTGGTCCTCAACGTGGCCACGGCCAAGGACACCGCGGGCAATTCCAATTACGGGCTGGCCATTGGGTTCACCGTCGCGGCGATGGCCTTTGCTTTGGGCGGGATATCCGGAGCATTCAACCCGGCCGTCGGTGTGGGACTCGTCCTCATGCACCTGGCGAAAGCCGCCAGCCTCTGGATTTATTTTGTCGCCACGCTGCTGGCCGGGGCGCTGGCCGGAGTCGTGTTCAAATGGATGAACCCGCATGACCCGTGAGCAGGTCGCCATTTCCTATCGCACCAGCCGAATGGTGAAGAAACCTGAGGTTGCGTCAGCCGGCAGTGTGCCAGTCCATGAGCCCGTGTCGCCGGACGTTTGGATTTCGGGGCTGTAATCGGTCCATTTGATGGCGTCGAGAGCGGGTTTGAAGCAAACCCGATAGACCTTGCCGGTCACGCTGCTCCAACTCAGCTCGAAGCGGCCGGGGGCAAAGTGCAGCCCGCGGATGTAAAGCACTGAAGTCGGATCCTTGGGGTCGGTGCCGGCCAAGGCTTCCTGGGCATCGTCAGCGTGATCGCCGTCCGTGTCCACTTGAACTTGCGGGTCACCCCCGGGTTTAGCCGAAGCCGGCTCAGCGGTGGTGAATCGCGCGACGGGGCTCAGCACCGTCGCGCCACCATCCGCGGCGGCCACGCGCCATTCGTAGCGAGTGGCCGGCAACAATCCGGGCCAGACCGCCGACGTGGATTGGCCGGAAGGCACATTAACCTGCGTAGCCAAGGTGGAGAACTGCCCCAGGTCGTTCTGCATGTCGTACGGCAAGTCGAATTGGCTGTCAGCATCCGTCTCGAACCGACCGAGCGTCGGTGAGTAGGTTTTGACGCGGATCACATTGTTGCTGGGCGAGAATTGAAGGATACGCAGCCAGCCGTCGCCGCCATTGGCCCGCATTTGGTAATCGGACAAGAGCGTATAGATCGTGTTGCCATTGTAGAGATCGGTGCGCTGACCTTCCTCTGGATGAACGTGCCCGCAAAGCATGAGGAACAGGTTGGAGTTGGGTTTGAGGGCGTCATAGATGGCTTGGCCCTGGACGCTAAAAGAGGCGTTGAAGCCGGCGTTGATGATCCAGTGACTCACCACGATGGCGCGGCGTTGGGAGTAGGTCTTTAGCAGCTGATCGGCCCACTGCAACACCGCCGGGTTGGGCGCCGTGTCGTATTCGAGGTGCACAATGATGAAATCAAGGCCACTGGCGCTAAAGAGCTCGTAATGATTGTCGTTGTTCGTTCCGTAATGGCCGCCGTAATAATCGCGACCGGCGAAGTGGCGCGCGCCAAAATATTGGTTGTAGAAGATGGTCGTGCCGTTCGCAGTGCCGAACGGGGTTTGGTCATGGTTGCCCACCGCAACACCATAAGGCAGCCCGTAAGTGCGCAAGGTGGTCAACGGATTCTCCAATCGATACATCGCGTTGGTGGCGTAGCGCCACTCGAAGTCATTGCCCGCATTGTCGCCGCTTTCCACGCAATCACCCAGTTGCGTGACAAATACAACGTTGCGTGAAGCCCGTTGGGCGAGGATCCAATCGGTTTGCGCCGTGAAATGCGCTGGAGTCCCGCCGTACTTGCTCGACACGTAGTTCTGCGTGTCCGGCAGGGCGATCATCGTAAAGTCCGGCCCCGGTGCCGGGCCGGCCGGCCGGCCCTGAAAGGAGACCGTCAGCGATCGTCCGAACGCCTGAGTGGCGGTGGCCCGAAGCGTCGGTGAAAGCGGCACGTCGGGTTGGTTGGGGGCAGGCTCGCTCAACCCTACGGAGATCCGTGCGTCCGCGGCGTCAGTGCGTGGAGCGCAGAATGCCATGAAGCCAGCCAAGCCCCACACGGGCAGCATCCGCCCAACGCGCCGAACACATTGCCAGCTACCAATTATCATAAGCCTGGAGCGCGGCGAGGCCGCTGGAAACGCTCCGCCGGGTTAACCATTCCACCCCCTGCGCCTGGGCCTGCGGACTCAGGCGCGGTCCGGTTCATGGCCCCCATTCACGTGTTAAGGAGCTGGAACCTCAGCCCATAAGTACATGCGGAAAAATTCGGCATTCCTTACAGTGATGTTCAAAAAAACTCCGGCGCGCAGCCGTCGGGAAGCACATTTCAATGCGGCCTGCCACGGCATAGCCCGCAGCGCGAAGCCGGAATGCTGCCTGCGGAAACGCGGCAACGCCCCTGCAAAAAGATGCAGGACAGAAAAATGGCGGGCAGAAAAATGCTAACAACCAGCAACCAGGAACCAACAACCAGCAACCAACAACCAGCAACCAGCAACCAGCGACCAGCAACCAGCAACCAGCAACCAGCCACTCACTTCAGCATCTGCAGCAGGCGCTTGATCTCATTGAGGCGCGCGCGCGGCTCCTTCTTGGTCAAGCGCGGGAACTTGCCGCCAACCATGATAAAATCATTCCGTCGCGTGAGCATGAGCTTTTCATCTTGCGTTTCGATGGCGGTGATGCCGCGTTCGGCGGCCGCCAATCGGACCGCGGCCAACTGCAGGAGAAGTTCGACAGGCGCGGGCAGAGGCCCGAATCGATCACGCAACTCCGCTTTCAGGCGGTTGAGCCCTTCTTCATCCATCACCTCGGCCAGTTTCCGATAGACCTCGATCCGTTGGCGGGGATCAGGGACGTAAGCCAGCGGGATGCCGGCGGACGCCGGTTGACCGTGGGCTCTTGCGGGCGGAGCGGGCGGCGTTTCGTCCCCCCGCCGGCTTTCGGAATAAACCGCCACGTCCCGCGGAACGGAAACCTGGAAATCTGGAGCGCCGGGCTTGGTGCTCTGGGCCAGGCGAGTTTCTGCCGGCACGTCCGCACCGGTGGCCGGAGCGGAGGGGTCGCTTTCCTGGTGCAGCCGCAAGAAATCGATGCGCGTGATGACGTCGATTCTGGGTTTGACCTGTTCGCCCTTGAGGCGGGCCACACTTTGTTTGAGCAACTGACAATAGAGCTCGAAGCCGACGGCGGTGATATGTCCGCTTTGTTGAGGTCCCAGGAGGTTGCCGGCCCCCCGGATCTCCAGGTCGCGCATGGCGATTTTGAATCCGCTGCCGAGGGTCGAGTATTGTTTGATGGCGCTCATGCGTTTGCGGGCGTCGGTGAGCAGCCGGGCATGGCGCGGCACCAAAAGATAAGCGTAGGCCTGATGTTTATAACGGCCGACCCGGCCGCGCAGTTGGTAAAGGTCACTGAGACCAAAGCGGTCCGCCCGATCGATGATGATGGTGTTGGCATTGGGAATGTCGATCCCGCTTTCGATGATGGTGGTGGACAACAAGACATCGGCTTCGCCATTGACGAACTTGGTCATCACTTCCTCCAGTTCATCGGCGTGCATCTGGCCATGCCCGACCAGCAGGCGGGCCTTGGGAACCAACGCCCGCAAACGCAGGGCCACCGCGTTGATATCCAGGACGCGGTTATGCAGGTAAAAGACCTGCCCGCCGCGGTTCAACTCGCGCAGGATGGCATCGCGGATGACGCGCTCGTCGCATTCGGTCACGATCGTCTCGACCGGCAACCGGTCTTGCGGCGGCGTCTCGATCGTGCTCATGTCACGGGCACCGGTTAACGCCAGGTAAAGTGTGCGCGGGATGGGCGTGGCGCTGAGGGTCAGAACATCAACCAGGCGGCGGAGCAACTTGAACTTTTCCTTGTGCAAGACGCCAAAGCGCTGTTCCTCGTCGATCACCACCAAACCCAGATCTTTGAAGGCGATGTCGTCCTGGATCAACCGATGCGTGCCGATGACGATATCAACCGACCCGGCAGCGAGATCCTGGATCACTTTTTTCTGCTCGCGCGGGGTGCGGAACCTGGACAGCAACTCGATGCGAATTGGATAATCGGCCATCCGTTCCCGGAAGGTATTGAAGTGTTGTTGCGCCAGCACCGTGGTAGGAACCAGGATCGCCACCTGCAATCCTTCCATCACGGCTTTGAACGCCGCGCGAATCGCCACCTCCGTTTTGCCGTACCCAACATCGCCGCAGATCAAACGGTCCATGGGTTTGGAAGCTTCCATGTCGTTCTTGGTGGCCAGAATCGCTTTCCATTGATCGGGAGTCTCTTCGTAGAGAAAGGCGCCCTCAAATTCACGCTGCCAGGGCGTGTCCGGCTGGCAGGCATGACCCGGTTGCGAATCGCGCGCGGCCTGGATGGACAACAATTCGGCCGCCAGATCCTGGACCGCGTGCTCGGCTTGTTCCTTGGTCTTCTGCCAGCGTCCGCCGCCCAGGGTGTTCAACGGCGGGCGGGCCTTGCCGGCCCCCACATATTTGCTGACCAGATGCGCCTCCCCCAAGGGCACGTAGAGACGCGGCGCCGGTTGTTCCGGATCGGCCTGCGCATACTCGATGACCAGGCATTCCTGCCGGGCCTCCGGCCCACGCGCGGTCGCTGCCTTCTCCAAACGCCGGCTGCCGCTGGCCACCGGCAGCAGCTGCAGACCGAGATAACGCCCGATGCCATGCTGCAGGTGCACCACGTAATCGCCTTCCTCCAGATCAGTGAAATCGATCTCAAGCAACGATCGGGATGTCTGCGCATGCGGCGATTTCAGACGCCGCGGTCGCTGGACTTTGTATCGGCCGAAGATCTCCGCATCCGTCGCCACCACCAGCCGGGCTTCCTCGCACAAGAACCCGCGAGAAAGAGACCCGATCCAGATCGGAAACAGCCGCGGCGATGGCCGGGCTCTCTGGGCCACTTCTGCGCCGGCTTCATCTGCGGCCGCCGGCAGCGCGTCGGAACCGCCGCTGGATTCCGCCAACCCGTAGTCTTCCCATACCTCTTCGAAGCGTTGGCGTTCACCCCCATTATTGCAAAACACCCGCACCGCATAACCCTGCCGCACCCAACGATGTAGTTGCGCGAAAAATGCCCGGCGTTGGGTCTCGGCCACTTGTGGATCCACACCACGCTCGAACAAGGGCCGAAACGCCTCCAAGCTGTCGAAACGCAGCCCATCCCAGTCCGCATCGGCGGCCGGCGCGTCGGCCGGCGCGCTGGTCAGGCTGGCGGGACCTTCGGCGACTGAAACCACCGTCCGGCCACCTTCGATCAAGCCGCCTTGCAACTCTGCCCAGGACACGAAAAACGGATCCGCGGCCGGGACCAGCTCCGCATAACTGGCGGCGTGTTCCGCCAGAGCCTCGGGTTGACATAACAACACCAACGCCTCCGCCGGCAGATAATCCAACAGCGTCGCGAACCCGTCCCACGCTCCTGGCCGGCCGGGGTCGGTCGCCGGACGAACCATTCGTTTTAAGATCCCCAGCTCGCCTCCCGGCGGAATAACGACCGTCTCCAGCGGCTCTCGGGAAACCTGGCTGATCGGGTCGAAGGCACGGAGCGATTCCAACTCGTTGCCGAAAAATTCAAGCCGGACCGGCCACGGCTGTGTCAGTGGAAACACATCCACAATCCCGCCACGGAGGGCGACCTCGCCCTTGTGGTTCACTTTCGCTTCCGGTTCGTAACCCTGATCCTCCAGCCATTCGACTAAGTCCAACGGATCCAGGTTGTCGCCGCGGCGGAGCGTGCGGGTCCGTTCCCGGATCTGCTCGGGACGAAAGGTGCGTTGCATGAGCGAGGTGACGCTCGCCACCACCCGAGGGGCAGGCTGCGAAGCGGCCGCCGGGGTTCGGCTGGTGCTGGTCCATTCGGACAAGGCCACCAGCGTTTCCAACCGTTCACTAATGACGTCGGCGTGCGGAAGCTTGGCATCCTGAGGCAACGTTTCCCACGCGGGATAAAAATGCGCGGAAGCCGGGGCAACGGCACTGGAAACGGGGCTTCCCGCGGGGTTGCCTTGGCCGCCCCAGGTCAACAGATCCTGATGAAACAACTCCTGAGTCCTTAAGCCTTCAGTGACCACCAGCAGGGGGCGGTAAGGGAAGAGATAATGGACAAAAGCGGCGAAGAACGGCTGGCCGGCTGCGTTGAGGGCGTGGCAGGACAACACGCCTCCCTTCTCCAAGCGCCGGCGGAGGGCCCGGCCGGCGGGAGTTCGAGCCACGGCAGCAAACAACTCCGCTGCCTTGGGTTCATCTGAATCCAAGCGGAGGCAGGCTCGCAGGAGCCTGCCGCGCCGTCAAGGGGGCCGAGCCCAGCCCACGAAGAATCCCACTCAGGACCTGGCTATTTCTGCCGACAAGGAGTGTTGGTATGTCACGGAAGCGAATTCTGTTTGTGGGCGAGGATCTCGCGCTGTGGGAACAGCTGCAAAGTCCGTTCCCAAATGCGGAAACCCCTTGGGACGTGGCCTTTGCCAAGTCCGGCCTGCAAGCGCTGGCATCCCTCACCCAATCCCCGTGCGACGCCATCGTTGCGGACATGCAAATCCCCGGGATGAGCGGGGCGCAGCTCTTGGACGAGGTGATCCAGCGCAGCCCAATGACGTTGCGTTTCATTCGGGCGAGTCTGGCCGACCAACAGGCGGCCATGAAATGCATTGGGACAGCTCATCAATATCTGCTCAAGCCGAGCGATGCGGCGACCATTGTGCATGCGTTGGAACGGGCGTTCGCGCTGGAAACGTGGCTGCCCAGCGAGACCGTGCAGAAGCTCATCGCCCAGATGAAGAGGCTGCCCAGCCCGCCCAATCTTTACTTTAAAATCGTGGCCGAATTGCAGTCGCCCGATTCGTCCATCGACAACATCGGCAGTCTGGTGGCGCAGGACCCGGTGCTCAGTGCCAAGATGTTGCAGGTGGTGAACTCCGCGGTGTTCGGTTTGCAACTGCAGGTGGTCAGCGCCACCGAGGCAGTTCTGTATCTGGGCATGGAAACGGCCAAGGCGCTGGTGTTGCTGGCGCATACCTTCTCTTATTTCGACAAGGTGCGCACGGCGGATTTTTCGGTGGAGACGCTCTGGAAACACTGTGTAGGCACCGGCCGGACAGCGGAGAAGATCGCGCGGGCCCAGGGCTGCGGAGTGGAGGACATAGGCCAGGCGTTTACCGCGGGGATGTTGCACGACATCGGCAAGCTTCTCCTGGCAGCCAACTTGCCCGATGGATTCAAGTCGGCCTTGTTCAAAGCGCGGGACGAAAAACTTCAGCTGTGGGAAGCGGAGAACGCGTTGTTCGGAGCGACGCACGCGGAATTGGGCGCGTGTCTTCTGGGCATTTGGGGATTGCCCACCGCGATCGTGGAAGCAGTGGCGTTGCATCATTATCCTACGCGTTTCCTGAGCAAACAATTCTGTCCCCTGACCGCGGTGCATGTGGCCAATGCCTTTGAATATGAACTCCGCAAGGAAAAAGCGAAATCACCCGGGGCAACCGTCGATACCAATTACCTTTCTGATCTGCAAGTGGCCGACCGGCTCGATGCCTGGCGGGATCTGTGTCGGGAGAAAATGCTTTGAATTTGCTTTCACCCTCCGGCGGATCCATTTAGATCCAGATCGGTGGTCGCGGCCGTTCGTTGGGCGAGCGACGGGGCCCGTCAGGATTGGAATGGACGCCAGCAGTAACTGATGCCGCACAAGCGCAAGAAGATCCTCTTCGTCGATGACGAAGCGAGCCTGTTGGATTTGATCCGGCAGTTGATGACCCATTTCTCGGGCGGAGCGTGGGAGGTGTTGACCGCCCTGGATGTGAGCAAGGCGCTTTCGCTCCTGCAGGAGCATCGCGTGGATTTGCTGGTCATCGACATCCATATGCCGCTGGTCGACGGCCTGCAGTTCCTGAGCCTGCTGCAGCGGAAGTATCCCAATGTGCTGAAGGTCATGCTCACGGGCGATGCCAACGACTCTCATCGCGCCGCCTGCCTGGCCGGTGGCGCGGAGTTGTTCCTCGAGAAGCCTCGCGATGAAGGCGGTTGGAGAACCGTCTACGCCACCCTCCACGAGCTGACCCGATTCCAACCTGAAGAAGGATTTCGCGGCGTCTTGCGCCGGGTCAGCCTCCAGGATGTGCTGCAAATGGAATGTCTCGCGCGCAACTCTTCCATCTTAAAGATTCACGCCGCGAACATCCACGGATTGGTCTATGTCAAGGAAGGCCAGATCATCCACGCCCAATGCGGCGAGCGCACCGGGGAAGAAGCGTTCAACTACCTGCTCGGGCTGGCCGGCGGCGAGTTTGATGTCACCACCTTCGCCGATCCACCCAGCCGAAGCATCACCGGTTCCTGGGAATTCCTGCTCATGGAGGCCGCGCGCAAGCGCGACGAGACCGGACCGGTGACGCCTGGGCAAAGCGATTCCGGTTTCCAAACTCCTGCCACCACCCTGTCCGAACGGCCCACCCCCAGCGTCGTGCCCGTGATCGAAGCCGGGCAGACCACCGCGCAGCCCGTGCGCCCCCAGAGCCAACTGAGTCTTCCGACCGGGACCAAACCGCAGGTGGCGGAGTTCCTCGTCTGCTCGCTCCAAGGCGAGGTGCTACACGAATGGCAATGCTCGAACCCCAATGGCCGCGTAAGTTTCCTGGAGTTTCTGGCGCAGAAAGCGCGGCAACTCACCCAAGGCATGCCCCTCGGCGACTTTGATCGGCTCGAAGTGAATGGACCCGATGGACGGGTGGTGGCACAAATCCAGAGCGATAGAGCGCTGCTGGTTCGGACCCGCCCCGCGCCCCTGGAAGAAGCCGCTGCTCCCGGTCCCAACCCGGTCTCGCCATGAAGGAGTTGGTCAATCAATGGTTCGAGCAGAGCACCCCATTTCTGGGCATCCTGGCCTGCGGGGTGCGTCATCCCGATCGCACGGCCATCTCCAAGACCTGGGCGGATGTCTACACCGAAGCCGGCGTCGAACATGCCCTCGGTTGCGCCCTTGATACCTATCCGGTGCTCCAGGCCAATCGGTTTCCCCCTGGCCGTTTGCGCTGGGTTTATCATGACACCCATTTCCATTGCGAACGCCGCGCTGATGGCACCTGCCTGGGCGTGTTCACTCCCAAAGACCCGGCGCAAGTTGATTTCGAAGGGCTGGAACGGTTCTTCTCTGAGTTCCAGGCCCTCAGCGAAACTACCAGCATTTGAACGCGAGCCCGAGACGTGAGCGTTCCTTGCGCCAATGCACTCAGCCAACCGGTAGACATGCATGTCCACCTCGTCGGCAATGGGTCCAGCGGGAGCGGTTGCTGGCTTAAGGTCACCGGATGGCATCGGCCGCTGGCGGCCCTGATGCTCCGGGAAATCGGTTTGCCGCTCAACGCCATGCGCGGGGACCTGGACACCGTGTATGCCCAGCGCGTGTTGCAACTGGTCCGCGAATCTTCCCTTGGCGCCGCGGTGCTCCTGGCCCACGACCAAGTCTATTCCGCCGAGGGACAAATCATGGAAGGCATCGGTTCCTTTTACGTTCCCAACGACCACGTCCTGGCCCTCGCCCGCAAGCATCCCGAGTTGCTGCCCGCCGTGTCCATCCATCCCGCCCGCCCCGACGCGCTCGAGGAATTGAACCGGTGCCTGGCCCAGGGCGCGGTGATGATGAAATGTCTCCCCAACTGTCACAACATCGATTGCAACGATCGCCGCTACCAGACCTTCTGGGAACGCATGGCCGAAGCAGGCCTCCCGCTGCTGGCCCACACCGGCGGCGAGCATACCGTGCCGGTGGTCCGGCGCGAACTGTCCGATCCCCGTGTGCTTGAGCTCCCCCTGCAATGCGGAGTCAAAGTGATCGCTGCCCATTGCGGCACCAAAAGCGGCCTCTTCGATCCCGAATACTTCTATGTGTTCGCCGAGATGACACGCCGTTATCCAAATCTTTACGGCGACACCAGCGCGTTCAACGTGCCCATCCGCGGCCGGCATGTGCGCGAATGTCTGCAGGGACCGTTGGTGGATCGCATGCTCCATGGGAGCGATTTCCCCGTGCCGGTGCACGGCCACTTCGCCTGGTTCAAAGGTTACGTCGATTGGAAAACCTTCCGCCGCTGGGAACGTTACGACAATATCCTCGAACGCGATTATCAGCTCAAACTCGCGGCCGGTTTTCCGCCTCAGACCTTCACCCGCATCTGGTCATTGCTCCGGCTGCCCTCCCCGGCTCCGGCGCGCGCGTAGGAGTCTTTGCCCGTTCCTTCCTTTTCCCGTTGAGTGTTGAATTGAACGTTGAACGTTTTTAAGTGGTTCATGGGTAGCGTCGACCTGCACATGACGTGCACGAGAATTGGGGCCATGAACCTACACGCAAAAGAACCCTCACCCCCAGCCCCTCTCCCATCGGATGGGAGAGGGTGGCCGCAAGGCCGGGTGAGGGTCAGGTTCATGGGTAGGACGGACCTCCAACTTTTGGACGCGCATTGGGACCATGAACCCAATCCAATGTCACGTAGCAGCCGAGGTAACGAGGCTCCGATCTTTTTCCCGGAGAACGCGTTGGGGTAGAGTGAGCCTCCTGACGTCGGCTGCTACCTGAAGGTCGGTTCATGGGTAGCGAACACCTGCACATCATGTGCACGAAGATTGGGACCATGAACTTCCACTGAAAAAGAGCCCTCACCCCCTCGGCAAGCTCGGGGCAGGCTCCCAGCCCCTGCTCCCATCCGACCCTGGCTGCGCCGGAGGCTTCGCCGAGGAGAGTGGGAGAGGTGGCCACGCGACTGCGGGGCCGGGTGAGGGTCGGGCGCGTTTTCGCTTTCCGCTTTCCGCTTTCCGCTTTCCGCTTTCCGCTTTTCCCTCCCCCTTCCCCTTTCCGCATTCAGGGCACCATCCCAACCCGGTAAAAACGCTGGCTTTCCCCGGGTGGCAAGGCGTCGGTGAAACTGCTGAGGGTCTCTGCCGCCGTGACGGGTTGCGCAGCAGGTGTCCAGCCGTTGTTCGGCGCTGAAACGACAGGAAATGCTGGCGACCACTCCACGAGATAGCGCACGCCCGGCGCCGACTCCCAGCGCAGAGTCACGGCGTCGGCTACTTTCGTGATGTTCACCACCCGACCGGGATGCGACGTGGGATCCGCCGGGTCGAAGCCCGTCTCCACCTCGCTGTCATCGTAGTAACCGTCACCATCGCGGTCCAAAGCGAGGCGAACACCGGACCCTTGCGGAACCAGCATCGCGGTGAGTTCGTTGCCGGGCGCCGTCAACCCCAGTAAATCGTCCCGCGTGATGGGCGGCTCTCCATTATGATCCGGCTGGAACGTTTCGCTGGAAGACTGGAATAACCAATGGCGCATCCGGCCTGCCCGCGTCCCGCTCACCACCAATTCCAGCCTGCTATTGGTTCGCGTGGCTAGACTGATCATGGCGTCCAGCATAGGCAAGGGTGCGGAGCCGATCAGGGTGACCTGCCGGCCTGTCGAAGCAGGCACATCCTGACTGGGCGTGGTGGGAAACCCGACATCTGAACCCGTAAAACACAACAGCAATGCCACCAGGTTGGCGATGCTCTGATCATTAGCGGCCGTCTGCGGAAAGCCATCGACCAGGAAACGCGTCAGCGTATCAACCCGCCCATCATGCATAAATCCGAACCCGGCGCGGCCATTGGTGCTGAGGCCGTCCATGCCCACCTTATCCGCCAGACTGCGCAGCTGGGCGAAAACAAACATTCCTTCCGTGCCGCTGCGGATCAAGGGGAACACAAAATTGGTGATCCCGCCGCGGCCGCTGTTAAAGTTATGACAACGCCGGCAGTTGGGGCCAAAGGAAGCCAGCGCCACCACCGGGTTGCCCGCCGGAAGCGGAAGGCGCGGCCCGCCATTCGTCGGCACGCGCCCGAAATGTCCAGGCAACGGCACTTCCGTCGGCAGACTGTTGGAGAAGGTGCGGAGAAAATTCGGCGGAAACGAAATGCTGGCCAGCATTCCCTTGAACTCCGCCATTTCGTTGGTCGTCAGCTGCGAGTCGCGGCCAAGCAAGGCAGTGAAAGTGGGATTGAATTCTTCGATCTTGCGGCGATCGCCGCGCCAGTGCAACGGCGACTGCTCGAGCGGGCGCCCGTTGAAATTGGTGGGGGTGATGATGTCCTGCAACGTCTGCGTGACCATCGGTCCTTTCATGGGATGAAACACACCGAAATTGTTGGTCACGCGACTGCCGGCTGGGTCTCCCAAATCCCAGGCCAACCGGTCCATGCGCGCATCCGGGTGACAGGAAGCGCATGAAACGATGCCCAAGCCGGAATTGCGGCGTGTATCGTAGAGATGCCGCCGCCCTCGGCGCACGATCTCCGGCGTGGGATCGAACACAGTCACGTTCGTCAGCAACACACCCGCTTCCGTATCGACCACCGAAAGGCTCGAGGAAAAACGGTTCCAGACGTAAAGACGATCCCGGGCTTCATCCAGAGCCAGGCCGGTCGGTCCTTCCCCCAACTCGATAGGCTCCGGATTAACTCGTTGCCCATCGGGGTTCACCACAATCAGATTGTCAGACCCCATCCCGGTGATGTACGCGCGCGTGCCGTCAGAACGCCATTCGATCCCCCGCGGATCGCCCAGGGACCGCGCGCGCTCAGCCGAAGACACACTGGGCTTGAGATAATCCAGATGCGGATTGAGATCCGTCACCTGACCGGATCTCGTCTGGGGATCGACCACCGCCAGGTTCACTCGCAGAAATACTCCCTTTAACACGGGCTCAAACCGTCGTTCGTTGGTGGCGTCCGTGCCCACCACAGTGATCCGTCCGGAAACCGGATTCACCGCGATGGCCATGCACAGATTCATCAACCGATGCGCATATCCAACTTCCAGACTGCTGGTGTCGATGATCGCTACGTCCCGATCCGGCAAGTCCCACCCCGGGATGCGCCCGGACACAGCCGCGTTGGTGCCCGACACCCATTCGGTCCAGTCCCCGTTGTTGTCGTCCATCCAGCGATCGGCGGAGTTCCTGCGCACGATCTGGCTGACACGCGGCGGTGTGTTCGTCAACGCCACCGGCGGACTAAAGCTGTTGCCGAAGTTGGGAGGCGGATCTTCGCCGCCATAGGGCCCATTCACATCGTCCAGCGGACCGGGCGCCGGCGGCACATTCAAAGGCGTCAGATGCCGGCCCAGGATGGTGGTGCCATTACCGGATTCGAAGATCGCGACATACACCTTCGCGCCGTCCGGACTGGCTGCCATGGCCCGCGGCCGCTCGCCCTCTATGGAAATGATCGACACGGGCGTGCGGGTGGCTGGATCCACCACCAACACCGCGTTGGTCCGCATACAGGAAACAAAGGCGCGGCGCGGTTGGCCCGCAAACACCAGGTCGCTGGGGCCTGCCGGCGTTTCCAACGTGGCCACCACCGCGAGCGTCCGCACATCCACGATGCTGATGGTCGAGGAAATGAAGTTCACCACCCACAACTCATTGGTGGAACCAAACCGGACGGCCACCGGATCCAGACCCACTGGAACGCTGCCGGACGGCGTAGGCAGACCGGAACTGACGTCGAACAGTTCCACGCGCGCATCCGGGAGGTTGCAGACCGCTAGCGTCCGGCCATCGGGCCCCAGCGCCACCGGGTGCACGGGAGCGGTCTCGAAGTTGACGAAGTTGGTGAACGCGGCGTCCGCGGAGTGGATGGCCAGCGCCATCAATCCGCCCAACACCCGCAGTGTCCGCGGTTGGACAACGGCCAGAACGGCACGAGCTAGACTGCGCATAAGAACGCTCCTGAATGTAAACGGAGGCCGATGGACGTTCTTTCAGACTACTATCATTGTTTTTCGCGAGCGCAAGCTTGGTTCTAATGCATGGCCCGATCAAAAATCCCAACGCCCCAGAAGATTCATTCGCTAGTTTTGTTCAGCTCCGAAACGCGTTACGCAGCAACTCGATGCTCTTGGGGACCGCGCTATCCGGAGCCTCCCTGCCTTCCATTTCCAGCGAGATGTAGCCGGTGTAATTGACCGCGGCGAGGATGCGGGCAATGCGGTTGTAATCCAGGTCCAGGGTATACCACTCGCCGCCGCCGGGATACGTTTTGGCCTGCACAAAAACGGTTTTGGGAGCGATTTGTTGCAGCCTCTCGTACGGGTTTTCCAGGAAGTTGCCGGTATCCATCAGGGCGCCGAGCCAGGGCGACTGGATGCTGTTCAGGATCCGCAGCAGACCTTCCGGCGTGCGCGCCAGGCCCCAATGATTTTCCAGGGCCAGGATCACTCCGCAAGCCTCCGCTTTGGCCAAACACCGTTGAATGCCGTCGATGCACCACTTGAATCCGTCCTCTTCTGTGTATCCGGGCAACACGGGTTCGATGCCTCGGTTGGCCATCAGCGTGTCAAAGTCGACCACGTTCCAACGTCCGGTATTGATGCGAATGCATGGCACGCCCAATTCGTAAGCGATTTCGATGCATTTGTTGGTGTGCTCGACGTTGCTCGCGATCTCCGCGGGCTTGGGGCTCACAAAACTCTGGTGCGTGGACAGGCAGATCAGATCGATGCCGTTGACGAAGGCGTGGCGCTTGAGCTTGCGCAGGTAGCTTCGGCCCGCCGCATCGAGGGGAGCTTTCTCCGCGATCTCCATCTGGCGATGCAGAATGTCGACGCCCTCCACGCCCAACTGAGCCGACTTGTCGATCACGGTCTCGATCGGGACCTTAGCAGTCTTGAAATGCCAGTAAGAATAAGAGGAGATGCCCAGCTTGGCCCGACGCCGGCCGGCGCCGGGATCGGCCGCCTTGGTCTCAGCAAACGGGGCTGACCGCAGCCCAAAGGTGACCGTCACGCCTGCTCCCGCGGTCGCGGAGCCCAGGAATGTTCTACGATTGAGTTTCATGAGACGATGAATCTGCAGGCCTGCTTAGGCCCGCTGCCGCGGTTGAATTAAAGCCCGCATGACGGTCAGGCGGGCGCCGCGCCGGCCGGGACGTCTTCGATACGGGCGTTCTCATGGAGCAGATCCAGAACTTTCTCGTGGATGATCTGCTGATAAACCTCGGCGACGCCCTGTCGTTTTTCCAATTCGCGCAGGAATTTCTGAGCGGGCATATGATTGGCCTGGGCCATGAGGCTGATGCGGGCGCTTAACTCCTGTTGATCGGCGCGGATCCCTTCCTTGTCGGCGATGCGGGCGAAGAGGAACCCGATTTTGAGTCGTTCGCGGGCGAACCCGGTGGCCGACTTGTAGATCTCTTCTTTATGGGCCTCAATCACGTCTTTGGTCAAGCCGCGTCGTTGGTTTTCGCTGACCATCTCGTAGACGACGTTGCGGGTTTCGGTTTGAAGCGAGCTTTCGGGCAGGTCGAACTGGACGCGGTCGGTCAACGCCTTCACGAGCTGGGCCCGGATGCTGCGTTTCTGGCGCAGGTTCAATTCGTTTTGGAGATCCTGCCGCACGCCTGTCTGCAATTTGTCGAGACCCTCCGCCTCGTACATGCGCGCGAACTCGTCATTCAAAGCCGGCAACACTTTCTCCTTCACTTCCACGAGTTCCACGTCGTAGACCGCCTTCTTTCCGGCGAGCTCCACGGTGTCAAAGTCGGCCGGAAATTCGATGTTCACCGTCCGCTTGTCGCCGGCCTTGGCCCCAATCAGCTGTTGAGCGAACCCGGGGATGAACGAGGTCGGTTTGACTTCGACCCAGAAGTTCTTCTTTTCGGTCAACCCGCGCGCGGTGGGCGCCACTTCCGTAAGCGGTTTGCCCTCGCAATTGCCGGTGTAATTGACGACGACATAATCGCCTTCCTGGACGGCTCGTTCGACCTTGTTGAAGGTGGCCACGCGCCCGCGCAGGCCATCGATCGCGCTGGACACGTCCTGGTCGCTGACGAGGGCCGGCTCCCGCTTGGCTGGCAGCCCGCGGTATTCGGGCAGTTCAAACTCGGGATTGATCTCGACCGTGGCGGCAAAGTGCAGGGCCTGTCCGCGCGTGAATTGGATCTCTTCGATGTCCGGGTAACCCAGCACCTCGAGTTTCTGATCCTTGATCCCCTGGCGATAAGTATCGCCGATCAGCTTCTTTTTGACTTCTTCATCGATCTCCTTCTCGAAATGCTTGGCCACCATCGCCTCGGGTGCTTTGCCGGGGCGGAACCCGGGCATCCGCGCTTGCTTGATGAAGTCCTTCGTCACATTCGTGAAGGCGTCCTCCACTGCTTTGGCATCCACCTCGAAGCGCACGAGCCGTTTGCAAGGCGCCAGATTTTCAACCGTCACATTCACAAAAACCTTTCCGTGTAAGCGACTTCGCTTGGTCCTTCGTCCAATTCAACTCCGCCCAGCCCGGCCCACAAAAGGCCAGCCCGTTTTTCGCGCAGCGTCGAGCCGGCAACGTTAGAAAAGCCACCCCGCAGCGTCAAGCGCTGTCGTCAACCTCACAGCAGTCTTGTCATCCGCCGGCTGGTTGTGAATCCTTCACTGGTTATGACACTCAAAACCATCGCTGCAAGCTCAGCGGCGGTCCTGCTCACTTTGGCCACGGCCGCCTGCCGGCCTGGTCCCGCTGAAAGCTCCGGCCCGGCCACCGCTAAAACCAACCTGGCCCCCACCATCTACCAGGCCAAAGGCGTGATCCAGGAAGTCTTGCCCGAGCAGAAAAAAGTGAAGATCGCCCACGAAAAAATTCCCGGCTACATGGACGCCATGGTCATGATGCTGGACGTCAAGCAGGCGGACGAACTGAAAGGGTTCCAGCCCGGCGACCAAGTCTCCTTCCGCATGCTCGTCACCGACGACGACGGCTGGATCGATCAATTGAAAAAGCTGGACCTGCCCCCGGTTCCGGTCGCGGCGCCTGAGCCGTCTACGTTCCGACGCGTGCGCGAGGTGGAGCCGTTGGCCGTGGGTGACGCGATGCCCGACTATGCCTTCACCAACGCGCAGGGTCGCATCGTGCGCTTGAGCGATTTCCGCGGACAAGCCCTGGCCTTCACTTTTATCTTCACGCGTTGTCCCTTTCCCACGTTTTGTCCACGGTTAAGCAGCAACTTTTCCGAAACCCAAACCCAACTCAAAGCGCTCAGCAACGGGCCCACCAATTGGCACCTTCTGAGTATCACTATCGATCCCGAATACGATACGCCGGCCCGTCTGAAGGGTTACGCGCAGCAATATCGAGCCGACCCGCAGCGTTGGGACTTCGTGACCGGCCCGCTCATCGACATCACCGCCATCGGCGAACAATTTGGCCTGCTCTTCTGGCGCCCGAAACCCACTGAGCCGATCCAGCATAATGTGCGCACGGTGGTCATCGACGCGGCCGGCAAGATCCAATGGGTAAGCCCCGATAACGAATGGAAAGTCACCAACCTGGTCGCCCAGGTGGTTCAGGCCGCCCAAGCCAAGCCAACCCCAACCCCAACCGCCAAGCCTGCTTCCAGCGATTCGGGCGAAGCCGCCACCAAATAGGGGGGGGGAAAGCGGAAAGCGGAAAGCGGAAAGCGGCCTGCCACGGCGTAGCCCGCAGGGCGAAGCCGGGAAAGCGGAAAGCGGCCTGCCGTGCCGCCCGCAACGACAGCAGAGGTTTACTCGCTTCTCTGCAACGCCCCGGGGCCGATCAAAACTTCGTTACCCAGATGGCTGCTACTCAATGGGAGTGCGGGTCCGAGAAGGTTCTGCTTGCACGGAACGTCCGGTCCAGCCCATGGTCGGGTCAGCGGCACTCGGTTTGCTGCCCATCTACATTATGAAAAGAAGACTCGCCTTCCTGATGCTGGTGTCCGCCGTGATGCTCGTGCACTCGGGCTGTGAGAAACAGAATTCCGCCGGGTCGGATCCAGCCGCCATCATTCGGATTGGGGAATTTGCATCGTTGACGGGCAAGGAGGCGGCCTTTGGACGGTCCTCGCACAACGGCACTGTCCTGGCCATCGAACAGTTGAACGCCGCTGGCGGGGTCCTGGGCAAAAAACTGGAGTTGTTTTCGGAAGACAACCGGACCATGCCCGGCGAGTCGGCGACCGTCGTGCAGAAACTCATTTCCCGGGACAAGGTCGTGGCGATGCTGGGCGAGGTCGCTTCGGGCCGTTCCCTCGAGGCAGCGCCCATCTGTCAGAAGAACCACATCCCACAGATCTCGCCGTCCTCCACCAACCCGAAAGTAACCGAGATGGGGGATTACATTTTTCGGGTTTGTTTCACGGATCCATTCCAAGGGCGGTTGCTGGCCGACTTCGCGCGCAAAACCCTCAAGGCCCAACAGGTGGCGATCCTGACCGACGTGGCGGCCCCGTACAGCGTCGGGTTAGCCAAGTATTTCAAGGACCCGTTCCTCGCCAACGGCGGCACGGTGGTGATGGAGAAGAGCTTTTCCAGTGGCGACAAAGATTTTAAGCCCCAACTGACGGCGATTAAGGCGGCGAATCCGCAGGCCATCTTCGTTCCCTGTTACTACACGGAAGCGGGTCTGATCGCCGTTCAGGCCCGTCAACTGGGTCTAACCGTGCCCTTGTTCGGAGGCGACGGTTGGGAAGCTCCCGAGCTCATTCAAATTGGCGGCGCCGCCCTGGAGGGCACTTATTATTCCACTCACTATGCGGCGGAAGACACCAATCCGCTTGTGCAGGAATTCGTAGCCAAATTCAAAGCGCGGTTTGAGGGGCAAATACCCGATGCCATGGCCGCACTTGGCTATGACTCGGCACTCGTCCTCGTCGATGCCATCAAGCGAGCAGGCAGCACGGAGGGACCCAAAATCCGAGATGCGCTGGCCGCCACGAAAGATTTTATTGGCGTGACCGGGAATACCACCATGGACGCCCAACGCAACGCCACCAAACCGGCGGTCATCATCACGGTCAAAGACGGCAAATTTAAATACGTCGAAACGATCCAACCGTGAAGGTTGCTGGTTCCTGGTTGCTGGTTCCTGGTTGCTGGCTCCTAGTTGCTGGTTCCTGGTTGCTGGTTCTTAGTTCCTTGGTTGTTGGTTGCTGCCTAACGGGGGATCTAAAGCGCTCTTCATTTTTCTGCCCCCCATTTTCCTGCCCCCATCTTCCTGCCATGACCGGTCGCTGGTTCGTAGTCGCTGGCCTCAAGCAACCAGGAACTAGTACTAGCAACCAACAACAGGAACATCTTTCTGCCCCCCATCTTTCTGCATGACGTTTCCGCTTTCCGCTTTCCGCTTTTCTCTCCCCGCTTTCCGCTTTTCCCCTTCTGCTTTCCTCTTTTCGCGTGTCCGGGAAGGTGCTTAACTCCCGCCATGAAACACGCCTGGTCCCGCCGCAAGTTTCTGGCCGGCAGTTCACTTTTATTCGCGCCTTGGGTTCTGCTTCCCGGACGGGTGGCGGCGTTGACGCCCTTCGAACGAACGCGTCCGGCGCGTTTGCGGTTGAGTCTGGCGGCTTATTCCTTTCGTGATTACTTCAAGGATTCAACGCATCAGCGCGCCGTCGGCCCCGCCAACAGTTCCACCAAGACGATCGACATGTTCGACTTCGTCGATTATTGCGCCGCTCAAGGGTGCGACGGGGCCGAACTCACGAGCTATTATTTTCCGAAGACCCTCGACAAAGCGTATCTGATCAAACTGAAGCGACACTGTTTCCTGCGTGGAATCGCGGTCAGCGGCACCGCCGTCGGGAACACCTTCACGTTACCGCCGGGAGAAAAGCGCGACGAACAGATCCGTTCGGTGAAACAGTGGGTGGATTACGCCGCCATCCTGGGGGCGCCGCACATCCGGGTGTTCGCCGGCGACATCCAACGCGGCTCCACGGCCGCCGATGCCCAAAAACTCTGTATCGCGGGCCTCGAAGAATGCGGCGATTACGCCGGTCAACAAGGGATCTTTCTCGGGATCGAAAACCACGGCGGCATCGTGGCCGAAGCGGCCGGGCTGCTTGAGATCGTCCGCGCCGTGCACAGCCCCTGGGTGGGGATCAATCTCGATGGCGGCAACTTTCATAGCGACGATCCCTACAAGGATTTTGCCGCTTGCGCCCCCTACACAGTCAACGTGCAACTGAAAGCCGACGTCCAACGACGTGGACAAAAAGCGGAGCCGGCCGACCTCAAGCGCCAGCTTCAGGCCTTGCGCGGCGTTAATTATCAGGGATACGTCGCCCTTGAATACGAGTCGGCCGAGGACCCGTGGAAAGCGGTACCGCCCCTGCTGCATCAGCTGCACGACTTGTGCAACGAGAGCTGACCGGTGCGCCCAACAGGCGAAGGCGCAGGGGGACGGAAGTGGACACGACGGAACTGCTAATTGGAGACCTTGACTATGGAATGGTATTACGTGGCAAACGGACAGCAAACCGGACCGGTAACGGAAGCGCAGTTCGACGAACTGATTCGCAACGGGACGGTGCAGGCGAGCACGCTGGTCTGGCGAGCAGGTTTGCCTGAGTGGCAACCGTTGTCGGTAGCGCGGCCCGGGGCACCCGCTGCGCCACCGCCGCTGACAACAGTTTCCACGCCGGCTCCAGGCATGGTGGCGGGTGCAATAGCCGCCGGAGCCACCGCGCCCTGTGCCGAATGCCAGCGTGTGTTTCCCCAAAGCGAGATGGTTTTCTTGAATCGATCCTGGGTGTGCGCTCAATGCAAACCCATTTTCGTCCAGCGCATGAAGGAGGGAGTCGGCCCCGCTGGGAGTCAGCTTTGGCGCCTGAAGAAACAGCTGGTTTGCCGGCCCGAGACAGTCCTGCCTGAGCGTTGTGTGAAATGCAACAACCCTACCCAGGGACGCCTCAAACGCCGGCTTTACTGGCATCCGCCCCTGGTCTACCTGCTGATTCTAATCAACCTGCTCGTTTACGCCATCGTCGCGATCATCGTCCGCAAACGAGCCCGTCTCGAGATCGGCCTTTGCGAAGCACACCGGAAACGGCGTATCCTGATCATTGCGGTCTGTTGGCTCACGGTCCTTCTGGGAATTGCCTTCGTGATTTACGGCGCGGGCAACAACCTGGGCGGCCTGGCCGCGCTCGGAGTCCTGGGCATTTTGGTCGCCGCCGTAGTCGGGGCCATCCTCGGCCCGCAGGTGGCCGCAGCCAAAATTGACAAGGATTACGTCTGGCTCAAAGGCGTTTGCCCGGAATACCTCGAATCCCTTCCCGAATGGAGCGGCCCCAATTAGTTCCTGATTGTTGGTTGCTGGCTCCTGGTTGCTTTAGGCCAGCAGTGACAAACCAGCAACCAGCAACCAGGAACCAGCAACCAGCAACCAGGAACCAGGAACCAGGAACTAGCAACCAGGAACTAGGAACCAGGAACTAGGAACCAACAACCACTCTTCCATCTCCCTGCTCGCGCGTTATGATGGAGGCACATAACGTCGATGACCTACGCGGAATCCATCCAGTTTCTTTGCGGGCTGCGCCGATTTGGGGCCAAACTTGGGTTGGAGAATGCTCTGCGCTTGGCCGCCCTGGCCGGGGCTCCCCAGCGACAGCTTCAGTTTATTCATGTGGCGGGAACCAACGGGAAAGGATCAACCTGTGCGATCTTGGAAAGCATTTACCGCGCGGCCGGCTGGCGTGTCGGACTGTTTACCTCCCCGCATCTGCGCTCGTTCCGTGAACGTATCCAGTGCAATCGACAGCCCATCTCCGCTGAGGATGTCGCACGTCTGGTCGGCGGATTGAGCGTTCATCTGGAAGTTTTTCCGGCGCCGCAACACCCGACCTTTTTCGAGGTGGTGACGGTGTTGGCTCTACAATACTTCGCGGAACAACACTGTGATTTGGTGATCTGGGAGACGGGCCTGGGCGGGCGCCTCGACGCCACCAACATCGTGACGCCTATCGCCAGCGTCATCACCAGCATCAATCTTGATCACCAGGAATGGCTGGGAAACACCCTGGATCAAATTGCTGCCGAGAAGGCCGGCATCATCAAGCCGTTCATCCCGGTCGTGACAGTCGCGCGCCCCGGCGGCGGCCTCGAAGTGGTCCAGGCCACCGCGGACCGTCAACGGGCGCCCCTCACCGTGGTGAATAATCCGGAGCGCGTGCTGTCCGCCGTCGGTGGTGCAGTCTCCTTGGCCGGCCCCTATCAACGGGAGAATGCGGCGGTGGCCTTGGCCACCGTTGGTGTCCTGGAGGATCGTTGGCCGGTCAACCAACGCGCCCGCGAAGAAGGGTTGCGTCAGGTCCGTTGGCCAGGACGATTCCAAGTGGTCAACCAGCCGGGCGGACAGACGATCGTGCTGGATGGCGCTCACAATCCGGCCGGCGCTCTGGCTTTAGGTGAAGCCTGGCAGGATAAGTTCCCTGGGATCCAACCCGCTTTGGTCCTGGGGTTCCTTAGCGACAAAGATTGGGCGGCGATGGCTCGGGTCCTGTTGCCGCTGGGACGGCGAGCCCTGCTCGTCCCGGTCAGCAGCGCGCGCAGTTTGTCTCCCCAGCAACTGGCTCTCGAATGTCATCGGATACGTCCCGGGCTTGAGGTGGAGATTTATCCTTCGCTCCGGGCCGCGTTGCAAAACACGGCGAGGGACCCCTTCGTCTTGATCGCTGGATCGCTTTACCTGATTGGCGAAGCCATGGGACATCTGGGCCTCGCAGCGGCCGCCGGCGCCGACGCCGATGAGCTCGGATTGAACGAATGGAGCGGCCTCCGTGCAGAACGCGCCGCTGCGGCCGGCTGAACCATGAACCAATCCCACGGACGCATCCGGGCAATCACGCTGGATGTCGGCGGCACCTTGATCCAACCCTGGCCATCGGTGGGCCACGTGTATGCCAGGGTTGCGGCGGAATTTGGCCTGCCCGGCTTGCCGCCACAGTGGCTCAATGATCAGTTCAAGTGCGCCTGGGCGGCGCGAGGCGCATTTGATTACACGCGCCCCGCCTGGCAGCGCCTGGTAAACCGGACTTTCGCCGGCGTGATCCAACAACCAGTTGCCCCGGAGTGTTTCGACCGGATCTATCAACAATTCGTGCAAGCGGAATCGTGGCAGACGTTCGCTGATGTTGTGCCCACCCTGAAACATCTGCGCGACCGGCGAATTCGCCTCGGTGTGATCTCCAACTGGGACGAACGCCTCGAACCATTGTTGGAACGCTTGGATCTGGCCCGCTGGTTCGAAGCGATCGTCGTGTCGCATCAACTGAACTGCGTCAAACCAGCGCCCGCGATCTTCCGGCACGCCGCCGAACGGCTGGACTGCGACCCGGAAGAGATCCTGCACGTGGGCGACAGCGCGGAGGATGATGTGGCCGGAGCACGCGCGGCAGGGTTCCAAGCGGCACGCATTGACCGCAGCGATCCCGGCTCAAGCAAGGAGACAGTCAGCGACTTGTCTGCATTGGTCGGGCTCCTCTCCCCTCAACGGGGAGAGGGACGGGGTGAGGGGTGAGAAGGCCCAAGGCTGCCTGCCAGGTACTTTGCTTTGTCCATCGTCGAACGATCTTTGTGTGCCTATTCGCGTTGGGGAAGCGGAACAGTCACTCCGTCCTGCATGCCTGGCTGTGAAAAGGCTGGCTATCGACTTCCGGCGAACGAACGCCTGGGAACGTTCTCACCCCTCACCCTACCCTCTCCCGGTTGAGGCCGTTGAGGGGAGAGGGGCGCGACGATGCGAAGCACAGACTTCGCTGGCTAACTCTGATTAGCGCCGTTCACTCGCAGGGTAGCGAGCCTTATACTTGCATCGCTGCGTTGACTTGATTCAACGAGGACGAATAAATTCCGCCACGAGTCTGCTCTTACCGACGGGGTGGTTGCCGCCGCTGGATGGAAGCAGCTGGTGATTCCGTGAATCTCATTTCTCGCACGTGGCGTTCAACGCTGGGTCGGAAGTACGTCATGGCCCTAAGCGGGGCGGTGCTGTTTCTGTTTGTCGTTGGGCATCTGGCGGGAAACTTGCAGGTCCTGGGCTCACCCGCGCTCATCAATACTTACGCGCACTTTCTGCAAAGCAAGGCGGGGCTGCTTTGGGGGGCGCGTCTGGGATTATTGTGCTGCGTTGGCCTGCACATCGCTGCGGCGATCAGCTTGTCCGTGGACAACAAGACCGCGCGCCCACAGCCTTATGCGGTGCCGGCGGCCTACGGGTCAAGCCGCGCCTCTCGCACGATGATCGTGAGCGGCTTGGTCATCCTGGCTTTTGTCGTTTATCATTTGGCGCATTTTACGGCGCTGCTGCCGGGAGTAAATGGAGTAGGCGATTTCCACAAGTTGACCACAACCCTGCACGGAGAATCTGTGCCGGACGTATATGGGATGATGGTCCTGGGTTTCCAGGTGTGGTGGGTTGTGTTGTTTTATCTCGTTGCCCAGGGGTTGCTCTTTATGCATCTGGGCCACGGGGTGGCGGCGATGTTCCAATCGTTGGGCCTCCGGGATCACCACTGGTGGCCGCGCATCGCTGCTTTGGCGCGCGGGGCCAGCATCGCCATCTTCGCCGGCTACGCCATCATTCCAATCGCGATTTTCCTGCGCGTCGTAGGCGCCGAATACGCCGAGAGGGCCAGGCACCAATTGGCGGGCGCCACCGAAATCAGGTCTGACCCAGCGGCCTTCGGTTGGACTCTCTCCACTCGCATGACCCGCCCAGCGCCAGAAGATAGGCCGGCACCCACGGCCGCGTCCGCAGGCTCCATTGGTAGCCGGGCAGGTTCCGACTCCGTATCCGGACATTCTCATTAAGGCAACTACATGGCGACGCTTCAATCCAGGATTCCAGCCGGCCCGCTCGCGCAGAAATGGGATCGGTTCAAGTTCGAGAACAAACTGGTCAACCCGGCGAACAAGCGGAAGTACAAGATCCTGGTGGTGGGGGCGGGACTGGCGGGAGCCTCTGCTTCGGCCACTCTGGCGGAATTGGGCTATCAGGTGGAAAACTTTGTCTTTCACGACAGCCCACGGCGCGCGCATTCCATCGCCGCCCAGGGGGGAATCAATGCCGCCAAGAATTATCAGAACGACAGCGACTCAGTTTATCGCCTTTTCTACGACACCATCAAAGGGGGCGATTTCCGCGCTCGCGAAGCCAACGTGTATCGGCTGGCTCAAGTCAGCGCCAATATCATCGACCAGTGCGTGGCCCAGGGCGTTCCCTTCGCCCGCGAATACGGCGGATTGCTCGATAACCGTTCGTTCGGCGGCGCCCAAGTCAGCCGCACGTTTTACGCTCGCGGCCAGACCGGCCAACAACTGTTGCTCGGCGCCTACTCCGCCTTGTGCCGCCAGATCGGCTTGGGCGCCGTCCGCTCGCATACCCACTCCGAGATGCTGGACCTCGTGGTCGTCAATGGACACGCCAAAGGCATCGTCGTGCGTGACCTGCGCGACGGAACGATCTCCCGCCACGCCGGCGACGCGGTGGTCCTGGCCACCGGCGGGTACGGGAATGTCTTCAACCTTTCCACCTACGCCCGAGCTTCCAATGCCAGCGCCATCTGGCGCGCCTATAAGCGCGGGGCCTGCTTCGGCAACCCCTGTTTCACCCAAATCCATCCCACCTGCATCCCCGTCAGCGGCGATTACCAGTCCAAGCTCACGCTCATGTCTGAATCGCTGCGGAATGACGGCCGGATCTGGGTGCCCCGCAACCAGGGCGACAAACGCCCCCCCCAACAGGTGCCGGAGGCCGAGCGTGACTATTATTTGGAACGGAAGTATCCCAGCTTCGGCAACCTCGCCCCTCGCGACATCGCCAGCCGCGCCGCCAAACAAGTCTGCGACGAAGGCCGTGGCGTAGGCGAGTCCGGGCTCGGCGTTTACCTGGATTTCTCCGCCGCAATCCAACGGCTCGGCGAAGAGAAGATCCGCGAGCGCTACGGCAACCTCTTTGCCATCTACCAGGAAATCACCAACGAAAATGCCTATCAGACTCCCATGCGGATCTATCCGGCCGTCCATTACACCATGGGCGGCCTGTGGGTCGACTACACGCTGATGAGTAATCTGCCCGGCCTTTTCGTGCTGGGCGAAGCCAACTTCTCCGATCACGGCGCCAACCGGCTGGGGGCAAGCGCATTGATGCAAGGCTTGGCCGATGGATACTGGGTGTTGCCCGCCACCGTCTCCGGTTATCTCGCCGACCAAAAACCCGACCAGCGCCCAGGCACCGATCACGCCGCCTTCGCCCAGGCCGAGGAAGATGTCCGCAGTTCAATCCAACGCTTGCTCCAAGCCAAAGGCAAACGCACCGTCCAAGCCTTCCACAAGGAACTCGGACGCATCCTCTGGGAATACTGCGGCATGACCCGCAAGGAAAGCGGCCTCAAAAAAGCCCTGCAACTGCTCCCCGCGCTGCGCGAAGAATTTTGGCGCCACGTCAATGTCCCCGGCGACGGCCTCGAGCTCAACCAATCCCTGGAACGCGCCGGGCGCGTCGCTGACTTCCTTGAACTGGCGGAGTTGATGTGCCTGGACGCGCTCGAACGCCGCGAATCTTGCGGCGGCCATTTCCGCGAGGAATATCAGGAGGACGGCGAATGCAAACGCGATGACGCCCAGTTCGCTCATGTAGCGGCCTGGGAGTATGCCGGCCCGAACCGCGCACCCATTCGCCAGGTCGAACCTCTCGTTTATGAAGAGGTCAAAATGGCCACCCGCAGCTACAAGTAAGTTTACTCCGCGATGAAGGTTCGAATCAAAGTCTGGCGCCAGCAGGACAACCGGAGCCCGGGCAGTTTCCAGGTCTATCAATCGCCCGAGCTGAATCCCAACATGTCCTTCCTGGAGATGTTAGATGTAGTCAACGAGGAACTGACCGAACGCGGCCAGGACCCGATTGCCTTCGATCACGATTGCCGCGAAGGCATCTGCGGTACCTGTTCGCTCGTCATTAATGGCAAACCTCACGGCCCGCATCGCGGGGTCGCCACCTGCCAGACCTACATGCGCAGTTTCCAGGATGGCGATGAAATTGTGATCGAACCGTTCCGCGCCAGCGCCTTTCCGTTAATCAAAGACCTGGTGGTCGACCGCAAGTCGTTCGAGCGGATCATGCAAGCGGGAGGGTTCATCTCCGTGCGCACCGGCGGCGCCCCCGACGCCAACGCCCTGCCGGTTCCCAAGGAAACTGCCGATCTCGCCATGGACGCCGCCCAATGCATCGGCTGCGGCGCTTGCGTGGCGGCCTGCAAAAACGCGAGCGCCATGTTGTTTGTGGCCGCGAAAGTTTCCCAACTGAACCTCCTGCCCCAAGGTCAACCGGAACGATTCCGGCGCGTCCGCCATATGGTCGACCAAATGGATGCCGAGGGGTTCGGAGGCTGCAGCGTCACCGGTTCGTGCGAAGCGGTTTGCCCCAAACAGATCAGCCTGGATTTCATCGCCCGGATGAACTGGGAGTACGGGCTTGCCCTCTTAAAAGAAGACCCTAAGAAGCCCGGTTCAGGCGGCGCCGGCTGATTTCCGAGGCGCGGCGTTATTCCGCACTCCGCCATCCCGCACTCCGCACTCCGCACTCGGAAACGCTTCCACTTTTCTTTCCCGTTCCAGTTGCTATAACTTCACGCCAGTGCGCCCAACGAAAAGCCCGAGTCTGCTGCTGCTCATTCCCGCTTACAACGAGGAGAACCGGATCGAACCGGTATTACGTGAATACGCAGCCTACTATCGGAAAGAATACGACGGCCCGTTTCAACTCGTGGTGGTCTTGAACGGTTGCCGAGACAACACGCTGGGTGTGGTCAAAAAGGTGGCGGCTGATTATCCGCAAGTCAGTTGGCTGGACTTCCCGGCGCCCATCGGCAAAGGCGGCGCGTTGATCGAAGGATTGCGCCTGGCCCCGTTGGCCGATCTGATCGGATACGTCGACGCCGATGGCGCCACGGCGCCCAACGCGTTTCATGAATTGGTCAAGCTTTGGGAGCGCGCCGACTGCGTGATCGCCTCCCGCTGGCTGCCGGGCGCCGTCCTCCGCCAACAACAAAGCGGCAAACGCCAATTCGCCAGTCGCGCGTTTCATGCGATTGTCCAGGGATTTTTCTGGCTCAATATCAAAGACACCCAATGCGGCGCCAAAGTCATGCGCCGCCAGGTCGTCGAACAAATCCATTCGGCCCTGCGCATCGCCGATATGGCGTTCGACATCAACCTGCTCTACGCCATTAAACGCGCCGGCTTCCGCATCCTGGAAGTGCCGACCGAATGGACCGATCAAATGGGTTCCAAAGTCGTCCTCGGCCGGACCTCCTTGGCCATGTTCCTGTCCGTAGTCCGGTTGCGGGTGATCCATTCTCCCTTCCATCCCCTGCTCCGCTGGCTGCGCCGGGTGGAAACATGGATCTACAATAAGTTACGACAACCCCCGCCGCGGTGAAGGACAGTGCGCAGTGCTCAGTCCTCAGGACGCAGTGCTCGCAATCGGATACACTGTCTTCTGGATCCCCCCGTGCGCCAAACAACCAAATTCTGCTTGCCTAGTCGGCTCGCGCCCAGGATAACGCGCGTTATGCATTTCACGTCCTGCACCTTTGCCAAGCGAACTTTCATCGTCAGCGCGGCTGCCTTGCTAAGCACGTCCCTGTGGAGCGCCGAAAGCCCGTTCCTTGGCCGCTGGGCTTTGACCATCCCGGGCGGCGGCGCCGGATGGTTGGGCGTGACCGAAGAAGGCGGCCAACTCAAAGGGAGCATTCTCTGGGGCGGTGGCAGCGTGGTGCCTGTCACCAGCATCAAGGTTGACGGCGATA
>DATLUX010000387.1:0-7271 GCA_035577805.1 Verrucomicrobiia bacterium | reverse complement strand
CATTCTTCATGCTTACTTGTCGCTCACAAAACAATGAATGGCTACTACGATCATTGTTCTAGGGGATTCCCCGATGCTCCGACGCAGCTGGGGGACACGATCAGAGAGCTGTCTCGGCTCAAATCGGCGCAACATGTTTATTTCCAATGCGGAATGCATTCCAATGCGGAATGGGGAATGCGGAGTGCGGAATTCTTCAAATGCGGAATGGGGAATCTCTCAATGCGGAGTTCGAAATGGGGAATGCGGAGCGCCACAATGCGGATGCCGAGGAAGAGCGCCCATTCCGCATTCCGCACTCCGCATTCCGCATTGGAATAAACCTGAAACCAAAACAGTTGGCAATGGTCAATGCTCCGACTAGGCTGGCCTCGACCAGCCAGCCGTTACTGATCGTCATGGGACGCCGGAACCAAAGAATTGCAACGTGCCGTCAGTGGCTGATTTGCGCATTGATCTTGGGGACGGTGCTGGGGGCGGTTGTGGCCCCAGTTAGAGTATGGGGGGAAGATCGAGTGGTGATTTCGGAGTTCCTGGCGGCCAACACCCGTGGGATTACAGACCGGGATCGGGAGCGCTCCGATTGGATTGAGCTTTATAACGCCGGGGCGAGCGAAGCCAACCTGGACGGCTGGTTTCTGACCGATGACCGTTCGAACCTGAAGAAATGGCGATTTCCGGCGGTGACCCTGGGGGCCGGGGAATACCTGGTGGTCTTCGCCTCGAAAAAGAACCGCCGCCAGCCCGGGGCGGAGCTGCACACCAACTTTAAGCTGGACGCGACCAGCGGTTATTTGGCTTTGGTGAAGCCGGACGGCACCAGTATCGCCACGGAATTTGCCCCGAGTTACCCTCGCCAGATCGCCAATGTTTCTTATGGTTACGACTTGGCCGAGCGTGGCGTGGCGTTGATTGGCCTCAACGCGGCCGAGCGCTGGCTGGTCCCGACCCGCGACGCGGGTCCAGGTTGGACTGGTCCCGAATTCGACGATGGACGTTGGAACCAGGCGACCAATGGGCTTGGGTTCGATTCGCCGGGGGTTGGCGGCGAATTGCGAAGCCAGATGCAGGGCAAATCCACCTCGGCTCTGCTTCGAATTCCTTTTCAAGTTCGCGGAACGAACTTCGAAAGCCTGAGGCTGCGGCTAAGTTACAGTGACGGGTTCGTGGCTTACTTGAACGGCCATGAAGTGGCCCGTCGTCATGCGCCGGAGAAGGTTCAGTGGAATTCCAGCGCAGCGAGCGGGCGTAATGTCCCCGCAGCAGTCACGCTGGAAGAAACTTTCGAGGAGTCGTCCACCAATTACGTCACTGCCCAGTTGGATCCTTCGACCCGACCGCGGCCGATCCGCGGCACCGGCGCCGACGCCGATGGGCACCTGCGCTTGATTAATGGGCGGCTGACCAATCAGGTCGCGAGCATGACGTTTGCGGAGTTGGCCAAGGGGCCGTTTGAATCGTATCAGGCGGACTTCGATTTTCGCTGGCGCGGGAGTGGGGAAGGCACCGAGCGATTGTTGTTCCTGCTGATCCCGACGTCCGCCTACGGCCCGACGGGCAATGGGGTGGACCTGACCGCGATCCGCGAGATGAAAGATCCCAAATTCGGCGGGGTGCTGGCGGTGCAACTTCTCTACAGTCCGCACGATGGCCAGAAAGCGTTAACGGTGCATTGGGATCGGACGCGTCAGATCACGGTGCCGTTGCCTGGCGGGGCCTTTGCGCCGCGGCTGTTTCATCATGCCCAGATTCGATTGCGGTTTCACGAAGCCGGCGCGTCGTTGGATGTGGAGTTGGGCGAAAATCGGAACGGCCAGCGCGTCAGCCATCCGACCGTCTCGCAGCTGGCTTTACCCGGGTTGCGGCCTTTTCCGGCGCGCGCCCAATTCGCCGCGCGCATCGGAAATTGGGATCAAACCATTGACTTGGATAATGTCCGTCTGGAAAGCGTGCCGCTCGGTCAGGGGTCGGCGGAAGAATTTGATCTGGCTGAGCAGGCGAAATGGGTCCGGTCCGGGGCCAACGTGCTCGCCATTCATGGCTTGAGCCAGAAACCGGATGATTCCACCTTTTATCTGCGGGCAGAATTGTCCGGTGCCCAGGGAACCAATCAGGGGCGGCATGGACGTTATTTCGGCCAGCCCACTCCGCGCGCGGCGAATCGGGATGGGTCCACGGGGGTGGCGCCTTCCCCGGTTTTTTCCCATCGCGGCGGTGTGTTTACGAACCAAGTAACGCTGGAACTCTCCGCGCCAGCTGGTCAGGTTCATTATACGCTGGACGGTTCCGAGCCGAATGCGGGTTCGCCGGCGTATAACCAGCCCATTCCACTCAATCAAACCACGCTGGTGCGTGCAAAAACGTTCATGGCCGGATTGTTGCCGAGCGGCACGATGACGGAGTCCTTCACGTTGCTGGATGATTCGGTGGCCAATTTCACGTCGAATCTGCCCTTGCTCATCATCAATCCGTTCGGCCAGTACCTTTCGGCCAACAGCAAATCCATGGTGTCGGTGCGTGTGATCGACACGGTTAAAGGTCGCAGTTCCCTGGCCGGTCCGGCGGATTTTGACGGGCGCGCCAGCGCCAATATCCGCGGGTTCAGCACGCTGCGGCAGCCGAAGAATTCGCTCACCATCCGGTTGAAGGATGAGAACGAGGACAAGATCAAATCGCCGTTGCTGGGCATGCCCAAGGAGTCGGACTGGGTGTTGTATGCGCCTTACTCGGACAAGACCTTGATTCGCGATGCGCTGGCCTACGAATTAAGCAACAAGATGGGGCGTTACGCGCCGCGCACGCGGTTTGTCGAGGTTTACATCGATCGCAGTGGCGGCCGGCTTGGGTCGCGCGATTACATGGGGGTCTACGTGCTGGTCGAGAAGATCAAGAAAAGCAAAAACCGCGTGAACATTGCGGATCTGGACGGCGCCGCGACGGCGGAACCGGAGATCAGCGGCGGGTATATCTTCAAACGCGATCACTCGGAACGTTGGGAACAGAGTTTTCCTACCAGCCACGGCAACCGTTTTTATTTCGTGGATCCGAAACCTGCGGAACTGACTCGCGAACAAATGAGCTGGCTCCAACGCTACATGAACCGCTTTGAGCAGGCTCTCTACGGGCCGGATTTTCGTGACTCCAAACGCGGCTACGCTGCCTATCTGGATGTCGATTCCTTCATCGATCAACATTGGCTGATCGAGATGTCCAAGAACATCGACGGGTTCCGCTACAGCGCCTTCATCACCAAAGATCGCGGCGGGAAATTGCAAATGGGGCCCGCCTGGGATTGGAATCTCAGCTTCGGCAATGCCGATTATCATGACGGCTCCGATCCCACCGGCTGGTACACCCATCTCCTCCGCGAAAGCGAGATCTGCTGGTTCCGCCGCTTGAGCGAGGATCCGGACTTCGAACAACGCGTCGTCGATCGCTGGGGCGAGTTGCGTCGCACGGTCTTTGCTCCCGCTTCCCTGCATAAACGCGTGGACGAAATGGCCGCTCAGCTCCAGGAAGCACAAGCCCGCAACTTCAATCGCTGGCGCATCCTGGGCCGGCGGGTGAACCCGAACGATTTCGTGGGCAGCACCTACGCGGAAGAGATCCAATGGATGAAACAATGGATGCAGAAACGGATCAACTGGATCGATAACCAATTCGTCGCTGCTCCCATCGTGAACCGCAATGGAAGCAGCCGCGCCAACGATTCGGTGACTTTGCGCGCCAGCAGCGGGAAAATCCTCTACACCCTCGACGGCACCGATCCTCGCGGCCCCGGCGGGGTCGTCTCTCCCCAAGCCCAGATTTATTCAGCGCCCATTGCCCTCAAGACCGGCGCCAAACTTTTCGCGCGCACCCAGGGCCGCAACGGCTGGAGTTGCCCCACCACCCTGACTGTTTCTCCAAGCGACCGGGCAGGGAATTGATCCGACCAAGACTGTCGACCAAGAAAACCTCCGTCCTTATCCTCGGCGCAGGACGGTATCGCGTTGGGCCCAGGCTGGGTCAGGCTGGGCGTAGTCCAAATTGTAATGCAACCCGCGGCTTTCGGGCCGCTGCAAGGCCGAGCGGACGATCAATTCCGCCACGGTGGCGATATTGCGCAGTTCGAGGAGGTCGCTGGTGACGATGAAATCCCAGTAATACTCGTGGATTTCCTCCTGCAAATTGGTGATGCGTTTCTGGGCGCGCTGGAGTCGTTTGTTGGTTCGGACGATGCCCACATAATCCCACATCAAGCGCCGGATTTCGTCCCAATTATGAGATACGACGACCAATTCATCGGCGTTGTGAGCCTTGCCGGATTGCCAGGCCGGAATCTTCACGGCGACCGGTGAAGGTTCGGCGGCCAGAACGCGCCCGGACGCGCGATGGGCGCAGACCAGCGCTTCCAACAATGAATTGCTGGCCAGCCGGTTGGCTCCATGCAAGCCGGTGCAAGCCACTTCGCCGACCGCATAAAGTCCTTCGATCGCGGTGGAACCATCCACGCGCGTCAATACTCCGCCGCATTGATAATGCGCCGCCGGGACGACTGGGATGGGTTCCTTCGTCATGTCCACCCCGAACTTCAAACAGGTATGATAGATGTTAGGGAAACGTTCGATCAGAAAGCGCGCCGGCTTGTGCGTGATGTCCAACAGCACACAGTCAGCCCCACTCCGTTTCATCTCGCTGTCGATCGCGCGCGCCACCACATCGCGCGGAGCCAACGATTTCAGCGGATGATACGCATCCATGAATTCCGCGCCATCGATGGTCTTAAGGACGCCTCCCTCGCCGCGGACCGCCTCGCTGATCAAGAATGATTTGGCTTTGGGATGGTAAAGGCAGGTGGGATGAAACTGGATGAACTCCATGTTGGCGATCGGCGCCCCGGCCCGATAAGCCATCGCGACACCATCCCCCGTGGCGATGTCCGGATTGGTTGTGTACAAGTAAACCTTCCCGCACCCGCCGGTGGCCAGGAGCGTGACCGGCGCGGCAAACACCTCGACTCGCGCGGGGCTTTTGTCCAGGACATAAACCCCCAGACAACGATTGGGACCGGGCGCGGCGAGCTTTTGCGTGGTGATCAAGTCGATCGCGAAATGGTTCTCGAAGATCTCAATGTTCGATTGCGCGCTGATGGCCGAAAGCAAGGCCCGCTCGATTTCGCGGCCCGTCACGTCCTTGGCATGCAGGATGCGCCGCCGCGAATGGCCGCCTTCCTGGCCGAGATCCAGCTCCCGCGTGCCCTGGGCGGGGTCGGCCGCGCGTTCGGAAAACTTCATCCCCAGCTCGATTAACTCCGCGATGCGCGCGGGCCCTTCTTCGACAATGGCGCGCACCACCGGTTCCTGGCAAAGTCCGGCTCCGGCTTCGAGGGTGTCCCGGACATGCAACTCGAATGAATCTTCGCGGCTGACGACGGCCGCGATCCCGCCCTGGGCATAGTTGGTGTTGGATTCCGCGCGATCTTTCTTGGTGATGATAGCCACGCGCCCGCGGTGAGCCACCTTCAGCGCGAAGGACAGGCCGGCTATACCGCTGCCCAGGACGAGGTAATCAAAGTGCTTCATGGGGTCATCGCGCGGTTCAAAGGCGAACATTATCGATTAATCTCGTCTTGCCAATGTAGACGGCCAGCGCCGCCTGATCGCGCGGCCGAACCTGGCGCACCGGAGCCAATGTTTCCGGGTTAAAGAATTCAATGTACTCGACTCGAGCGGCCGGGGCCTGCTCGATCCGGTTCCACAGTTGCCGCCGCAAACGCGCGGCCGGGAGCGGGCGCCCGGAGCGGCGCACCGCTTGCCGGGCTTCCTCCAACGCCTGCGACAACACCCGCGCCTGCTCCCGCAAATCGCCCGACAAATACTTGTTGCGGGAACTCATGGCCAGCCCGTCCGACTCGCGGGACGTGGAAGACACCAGCAATTTTACCGGAAAATGCAGGTCCCGAATCATCCGCCGAATCACCGCCGCTTGCTGGTAATCTTTCGCCCCAAACACCGCGACGTCCGGCCACACCAAATGGAACAGCATCGATACCACGGTGGTCACACCGCGAAAATGGCCGGGCCGAGCAAGGCCTTCCATGCCGCGGCTCAAGGTTTCCTCGACCACCCACGTGCTGAAACCAGCGCTGGGGTCAGCCGGGTTCGCCGATCCATACATGGCCGTGGCGGATGGAACAAATAACAAATCGACTCCCGCCTTGCGACAAAGCCAGCGATCCCGGGCGAGATCCCGGGGATACCGCCCCAGATCTTCCTTCGGGCCAAATTGCGTCGGATTAACGAAGATGCTCACCACCAAGCGGCCGCGGGGGCCGACGGCCTGGCGGGCGCGATCAACCAGGCCCAGATGGCCGTAGTGCAGATAACCCATCGTGGGCACAAATCCAATCGCCACGCCTTGGCGTTGCCAGGCCCGGGCGATCCGCTGCATGGCTTTCGGGGAACGCACGATCCGCATGGCGCATCGTTGAGGCAGAAGCCCAAGAGGCTCAAGCACAGACTGTAGCGCCTGTTGCGACGGGCATTCAGGCACTGCCCCCGACAAGGCAGCTCGGGGCGCGGCGTTTACGCCGCTTCATCGTCCGTCGGCTCCAGGACCTAGGAATTCCCCAGCGCTTCCTCCGATCCTCGCGGCAGTAACCAAATGCGCGCGTTGCGACCGCCCCTACACACAATGGCGCAGGTTTGGCGTCAATCAGGTGATCGACGCTGATAAACAGGCAGGGCGTGGTTTCTTACAGGCATGTTTAGCTTGTTACAGGCGTGTTTGGCGTCAAACGGGTTTCCTTTTAGTCTTTGGCGCTCAAGACTAGCGCCAAAGATGGGGCAAGATGCGCCATTGAGATTTCGGCGAACCAAACGGGGGATCTCACCGTTAAACAGGTAATGAAATTGCGCCTTTAGCCTGCCGACTGCGCGTTAGTTGAGTTCTTTGCGCCTAAGATGGCCTGTCGTGCGCCATTGGGCCAGGAAAAGCGCCATCGTCGCTCCAGGAGCGCCAAAGACGTTTCGGGTCGGTTTGGGAGTTAGAAGTAACCTCGTTTATCCTAATGAGAAGCACCATAGAGCCGCCGACTGCACCAAAGATCAACCTCGAGCACGTAAAACACCTGGTGTGCCCGAGCCCTCCTTAGTTAGTGTCTGCGAGAAAAGGAGAGAGCGAAGCGGTGGAGGAAGGTTGGAGGGACAGCGGTCGGGGCGAATGTTGTCAGGATGCCGAGAGGTTTATTAGGGAAAAGGGCACTCTTGGCCAAAGATTGGCTGGTGAAA
>DATLUX010000386.1:0-10333 GCA_035577805.1 Verrucomicrobiia bacterium | reverse complement strand
CACGCATTGGGACCATGAACCCACCAATCTGACGTAGCAGCCGAGGTAACGAGGCGCTGATCTTTTTTCCGACGAACGGGTTGGGGTAGAGTGAGCCTCCTGACGTCGGCTGCTACGGAGGGGAAGGTTCATGGGTAGAGCGGGAAAAAAGCCCGGCCGCTTGGCAGCGAAGAGCCGAGTCCGGGCAGGCGACTTCATGCGGACAGCGTATCGCAGGCCGGATCTAACTGCAAACGATTTGCAATTGAGGTGGAAAAAAAAACCGCGACCCAACGTCGCGGCGGTGATCGCTACTTCATTAGCAACATCTGGCGAGCGCGTTTGATGGATCGGTTCAAGCGCCTCTGATAATGCGCCGGTAGACCGGTGTATTTGCGGGGCAGGATCCGGCCATTGTCGGTCACGAACTGCCGGAGCAAGTTGACATTCTTGAAATCGAGCGTGTCGATGGTGAAGTCGATCTTGGGTTTGGGCCGGGGCGTTCGTTTTTCGAGGCCACCGGAGCGGCCGCGGCCTTTGCCTTCGCGGCGGTCGGAGTGAGTTTTGCGGGGCATAAGGGTGCGGGGTGCGAAATGGTTACTTGATTTCCTTGTGGACAGTGCGCCGGCGGAGGAAAGGGTTGTATTTTTTGATCTGCAGTTTTTCCGGCTTGAGTTTCTTATTGCGCGTGGTGGTGTAGCGAGAGGGCGATTTGCCTTCTTTGCGCGCCTCGGTGCATTCGATGGTGATGATTTCGCGCGGCATAGAGCTACTCCTTTTCCTTGGCTGGCTTCTCTTCGATCTCGTCTTCCTCTTCGATCTCGACGGCGCCGGCGCTATCGACGGTGCCGAGGGCGCCGAGCCGTTTTTGGCGGAGGGCACCTTCGCGTTCGAGTTGGGCCTGGGCTTCGACGGTAAAACGGGTCCACGGGATGGCGTCGAGCCGGGCCCTGGGGATGCTCTTGCTGGTCAATTCGCAAATGCCGTAGGTATCCTTCTCGATCCGTTTGAGGGCTTCTTCGATCTCGTAGATGGCGTCCTGATCCGAAGAGAGCAGGCTCAAGGCGAAATCGCGGTCGAAATTGTCCGTGCCGGAGTCAGCCATGTGCAGGCTGTAACTGGACATTTCTTCGGCGGATTCCTTGGCCAAGCCGTTCATCTGGAGGAGGAGCCGTTCGCGGAGTTCCAGGAGATTCTGGTAATACTTGCTCCATTCGGCTTTAATCTTAACCTGACGACTGTCGGCGACGGTCGCGGCCTTGTTGTGGTTTTGTTTGGGGGCAGCCTGGCCAAGGATGGCCGCGGCAGTGGCGCTGGCGCGCGGCTTGCCCTGGTTCGTTTTCTTGACCGGTTTTTTGCTCGTGCTCACAACCAATTTTAAATCGTGGTTACGTCGAAAACATCTCGCGTTGTTGGGATTCTGACTCGTTTCTCCCGAACGCGAGTGCGCGAATCTAGCAAACGAACTCAAATAAGCCACAAAATTTTTCGGAAAATTTCGGTGCCATTTTCGTCCCCCAAAACCGCCGATCGGCCTGACCTGGAAGTCCTTTCTGCGGGGCGCTTCCAAAAAAGCTGCTGGACGGACCAAGGCCAACTGTCAACATGAAGGCGAAATCGGCGCCCGCCCGAATGCGGGTGCCCTCGAAACGAATCGATTGATCATGGACTCTTCTTTGCCCTTTGACGGCTCTGCTCACGCTCAGGCTACGCCCCGCCCTCTCGTTCCCCCTGGCGCTTTTGCGCCGCCCGCGGAGGTCCGTCGCCCACTTCGTCCACTTCGCCGGCTTCTTGGCCTGGCCTGGCCGTCCCCTGTCATGGGGCTGCTTGCGGCCGGGTTGGTGGCCTGGCCGGTGGTGTTGCCCGCGGCGACCAGCGAAACCTCTTTCCAGTTTCAGGAAGTCTATGACCTCTTGAAAGCCAACCTCGCTGGCACCACCGAGTCCGAACTGAGCCAGGCGGCCGTGCTGGGTTTGATCGACCAGTTGGGCGGCCGGGTCACCATCGTTGGAGAAGCGCCTCGTTCCAGTGCCACCGGCACAAACGGATCGCCCGTGTCTGCCTCCGTCTTCGACACGCATTTTGGTTACCTGCGTCTGCCGGAACTCACGCCGGAAACCGCCCGCCAGTTCGACACGGCGCTCAGCGGGCTGCGCGCCACCAACAAGGTCAAAGGGCTGATCCTCGATCTGCGGTTCAGCGGCGGACAGGATTATGCGGCCGCGGTGGCGTTGGCGGATCGTTTTATGGCCGGTGATGAGTCCATGGTTGATTGGGGCGAAGGCTGGAAGAAATCATCCGTCAAGACCAATGCGATCGCTTTGCCGCTCACCATCCTGGTCAATCGCAAGACCAGCGGCGCCGCCGAAGTGCTGGCCGGGATCTTGCGCCATCGCGATCTGGGTCTGCTGATTGGCACCAACACCGCCGGCCAGGCCAGCATGGCGCGCGAGTTCGCGCTCAAAACCGGGCAACGCCTGCGCGTCGCCGTGGCGCCGGTCAAGGTGGCCGACGGCCGGGAGTTGCCTTTCACCGGCATGAAAGCGGACATCGAGATAGAGGTTAGCCCTGAAGATGAGCGCGCCTGGTACGACGACGTTTTCAAACCTGTGCCCAAGCCGCCGCGCACCACCGGCGTTGCCACCAACGACTCGAGCGCGTCCGGCACCAACCGCGCCCCACGCCGCCGGCTCAATGAAGCCGAGTTGGTTCGGCTGACCCGCGAAGGCCAAAACCCGGAGCGCGATCTGCTAACCAACACGCCGGCCCGCCCGAGCGAATCAGGCACCCCGACCATCGCGGATCCCACCCTCGCGCGCGCTTTGGATCTGCTGAAGGGCCTGGCGGTCGTCCAACAGTTCCGTTCGAGTTGATCCTCAGCATGCCCGCAGCATCGCTCAGCTTGGCCTCCCATTTGGATCTGCCTCAGGTCCTGAAACCGGTTCTGGGGGCTGGCCGTGCGCTGCGAACATTCGCCAGCCGGCCGATCCTCGCCTTCAGCTGGCTGGCCTTCATTTTCAACTCTGTCTGCTCAGGATACGCGTCCGCCGCCCTCGAGGCGGATGCGCCGGAACGCGATTGGGCCAAAGAACGTTCTTTCTGGTCGTTTCGCGCACCGCGTCCGCAGGGGCGTCCGATCGTGCGAAACGGGCGCTGGCCGCGGCGAGCAACGGATTACTTCATCCTTGCGTCACTGGAAGAGAAAGGCTTGGCCCCGGCACGGGAGGCCTCCAAACGCACGTTGGTCCGGCGTGTTACTCTGGATCTGACCGGCCTGCCCGCGACTCCGGCGGAGATCGACGCGTTCCTCGCTGATGAGAGGCCTGATGCTTACGGCCGGCTCGTGCAGCGCCTGCTTGATTCTCCCCGCTTTGGCGAACGCTTGGCCAGCCTCTGGCTGCCTTTGGCGCGCTACGCTGAAGATCAAGCTCATCAGGTCGGCACCGACACCAAGCACTTTTATCCAAACGCCTGGCGGTACCGGACCTGGGTGATCCAGGCTTTCAACCGGGACTTGCCGTACGACGAGTTTCTGCGGCTGCAACTGGCCGCCGATCAATTCGAGGGTAAGGAATCGCCCAACCTGGTCGCGCTCGGGTTCCTGGGACTCGGCCCGAAGTATTACGATCGAGATCGGCTCGACGTGCAGGCCGACGAATGGGAAGACCGCGTGGACACCGTGGCGCGCGCCATGCTCGGTCTGACCGTAGCCTGCGCACGATGTCATGACCACAAATTCGATCCGATCACCACGCGGGATTACTATTCTTTGGCCGGCGTGTTCGCCAATACCCGCTTGATTAACCGGCGTCCGGACGGTTCCGTTGAAGGCAAGGACGCCCAGGGCACCAACATGTCCCCGGCCACCTTGCACATCGTGGAGGACCAGCCTGACCCGAAGGATCTCCCGATTTTCCAGCGCGGCAAGGTCGACCGCAAAGGGCCGGTGATTCCACGCGGTTTTTTGCAGGTCCTGAGTTCGGGCGAACCATTGCAATTCAAAGAAGGCAGCGGCCGGCGGGAATTGGCCGGGGCGATCACGAGCACCGACAATCCTTTGACGGCCCGGGTCTGGGTGAACCGGCTCTGGGGCCATTTCTTCGGCAAACCTTTGGTGGCCACCCCCAGCAACTTCGGCCATTCCGGCCTGCCGCCGACCCAACCCGCGCTGTTGGATGATCTGGCAGTCCGATTTATGGAGAACGGTTGGTCCATCAAATGGCTGGCCAACGAACTGGTTTGCTCTGCGACTTACCGCCAGGACAGCCGCGGCGAATCCAAGGCGCCGTCCGATCTTCCGGGCGACTTGGCGGGAGCGTCGGCCGACGTGAGCGGGTTTTCCGCCGGCGGATCAGCCTCTCCTGACCCTGAGAACGATGGTCTGAGTCATATGAACCGGCGGCGTCTGAGCGTCGAGCAATGGCGGGATAGCGTGTTGTTTGTGAGCGGCGAACTGGAGGCGGACTACGAACGATCCTTGGAGGTCGATGACCCGGCCAATCATCGGCGCACGGTTTATTCCCGGATCAGCCGGTTAAAGCTGAATGATCTGTTGATGCAATTTGATTATCCGGACGCCAACGTTCACGCGGAGAAACGCAGCAGCACCATCACTGCGATTCAGAAGCTGTTTTTCTTGAACAGCCCGTTTATGATGGAGCGGGCTGGAGCGTTTGCGCGTCGGGTGGCCCGGGAAGCGGGTGCGCAGGAGACTCAACGGGTGACCCGCGCTTATCTGCTGGCCTTCGGGCGCGAACCGACCCGCGAGGAGAGCCGTTTAGCTCTGGAGTTCCTGGCCCAACCGGCTGGAGGCGCGATGTCGCGTTGGGAGCAGTATGCCCAACTGTTGCTGGTTTCAAATGAGTTGCTGTATGTCGACTAAACCGTTGTGGCCGTTTTTGTGTCCCGCTCCGGATCTCTTGAGCCGGCGCCGGATGTTATCGCGCCTGGCCAATGGCTTTGGAATGGTGGGTCTGGCGGGCCTGCTCGGGCCGGCTTCGCTTTCGGCTGCGGGTAACCCGGCCAGTGCCCGTGTGCCGGCCCGAGCGCGCCGGGCGATCTTCCTGTTCATGAACGGCGGACCGTCGCACGTCGATACCTTTGATCCCAAGCCGACCTTGCGACGGGTCGAAGGCCAGCAACCTTCCGGAGACCTTTACAAGAAGAGCAAAGGAATGGGGTTCATGCCCTCGCCGCTGACGTTTCGCCGCTGCGGCCAAAGCGGTCTTGAAGTCAGCGAGACCTTGCCTCAACTCAGCCGCGTGATCGACGACTGTTGCCTCATTCGTTCCATGCGGACAGATGTGCCGAATCACGAGCCGGCTTTGCTCCAGATGCACACCGGCAATGTGCAGCCCATCCGCCCGTCCTTGGGCTCCTGGTTGCTTTATGGTTTAGGAACGGAGAACCAGAACCTGCCGGGTTACGTCGTGCTTCGGCCGACCAACCAGATCGTGGTAGGGCCGGCGTTGTGGTCGAACAGCTTCCTTCCCGCCGAATCTCAGGCGACGAGCGTGCTCACAACCGACTTCGCGGTCGAACGCCTGATTGCCAATGTCCATAACCAGCGCCTGCCCCAGGCCGAACAACGGCAGCAGTTGGATCTGCTCCAAAAGCTCAATCGGTTCCACTTCGCGCAGCGGGAAAACGACCCGGCTTTGGAAGGCCAAATCCGCGCCATGGAGACCGCCTTCCACATGCAAAAGGAAGCCGCCATCGCCTTCGACATCAGCCGCGAACCGGAGTCGGTCCGGCAGGCGTATGGCGATTCGCCGTTTGCCCGCTCCTGTTTGCTGGCCCGGCGTCTCGTCGAATCCGGCGTGCGCTTCGTCACGGTCTATTACGTGAACCAAGGCAATCAACCTTGGGACACTCACACCAATCACGACGCTTTGCATCGCCAGCTTTGCGCCGATGCCGACCGGCCTACAGCCGCGTTGATCCACGACCTCAAAGCGCGCGGGTTGTTGGACGACACCTTGGTGATCTGGGGCGGGGAATTTGGTCGCACGCCTTATGCCGAGAATCGCAAGGACGCCAAAGCCGGCCGCGACCATCATCACACGGCGTTCTCGATGTTGCTCGCCGGCGGAGGCGTCCGAGGCGGCTTCGCTTACGGCGCCTCGGATGAGTTGGGCATGGACGTCGCTGAGAATCCTGTGCACGTGCATGATCTTCACGCCACCATCCTCCACTTGCAGGGACTCGATCACGAACGCCTGACTTTTCGTTACGCCGGCCGCGACTTTCGTCTCACCGATGTCTATGGCCGGGTCGTGCGCGAGATCCTCGCCTGACCCCGGCTTGGACCCCGGCTTGAGCGAAAGACGTTCGCGGGGAGACCCCGGGGCCCGTCCATGTGCGCGACACTTTTCTTCCACATCCGCTTCCGCTTGGTGCGGTCGCGTTGGTCTTACCGCGGATGCGTAAACGCGTAGCCGCGTTGGCAGGCTTCACCGCGTCCGAAATAAATCACGGACGGGGAATAAGAGCAGCCGGATCGACAATAGCCACCGTAATAAGTGGCATTGTAACAGCTGTTGGGGCCGCCGAAGTAGATCACATTAGGCGGATTGTAATAACCGCCCGACACGATTTGAACGGGTGGCGCGTAAACGATAGGTGCCGCCACCACCGGCACATAAGCGACCGGGACCGCAGGGACCGCGGGAAGGGCCGGGGCCGGCTGGGCCACGGTGATAGGGGTGATTGGAGTGGAACCGCCAGCGATCAGGACGGGCTCCTGGGCTTGAAGATGGGAGTTGAACGCCAAGGCGCCGAACAAGGAGAGGAACAGCGCTGTTCTCATAAACGTATAATAACAGAATGATTAAGCCCCGCTCATATTCAAGGCAATTTCGAAAGGGTTAGTGTCCTGGTTTTAGACACAGTCACCGGCTGCTTGCCGCAGCGCACCAAGCGATAGGCGGCCCGCTTGGATGACGGAAGTCCTTGAGAGACAGAAAATGTCGGCGCGACCACCGGCGTTGGCATTGTGCACGACAACGCTGCAAACGGCATCGGCCCCGGTGTCTTGGGGCCTTGTGGGCCCCGCCCGGGGCGCACCGAACAGCCCGGTGAGGCGCGTGCGGCAGCGCTGGCATGACAAACGCTGAGCTAGCTAAACTTGGAATGATGAACGAGTACCGGAAGCAGGCCGCCTTCCTGAAGCACCTGGTCAGCTATGATGAGAGCGGTGAAAGCCGGTTACTGCTCGAGCGTTTGGAACAAGCGGAAAAGAACGAGCGTTGCATCTTCATGGCTTGCGTGTTGGTCTCGGTCATCGCGCTCTTCGGGTTGGCGGGCCTGGCTTACTCCGCCGTGTTGTTACCCCAGTTCTTCGACAGCTCCATGCACGTCATCATCCGGCTCTTCGGAGCGTTGGGTTTGGGCTCGCTCTTATGCCTCATCCTTTTTGTCGGGCTTTGGATCCGGTACCGCATGGCAGTTAATAAACTTCATGAAGAAGGCCGCCGCCTCGCAATGCGATTGCTGGAAACCCGCCTGGCGCCTGTAGCCCGCCCTTCCAGATCCCATGACTCGCCTGACGTTAAGGTCGTTGAAAAACCAACGGACGAAGACTTCGGGCTGGGCGGACTCCGCAAGGCGTCGTAGTAAGACAGGGCGTGAAGCAAGCGCCGGAGCCAAGCGGGGCCGTTGGCACGGGAGCGAATCAACCAATCAAGTGGACAACCCGAACCAGCCCCAGTTGTGGTTACCTGGCCAGAGCAGCCACGTAGCGTTGCGCCCGCCCTGCTTCCTCCGTTAACTCCAGATGGCCGTAGGTCACCACCAGGTTGTTGCACATCCGATGCAGGATTTTACGCGGTGAACAGGCGGAGAGATTGCCTTCGGCCATGCCGTAGCTGGCGTTGAGCAGGAACTTCACGCAGTCGGCTTTGCTCAAGAAGATCCCTTTCCGAAAGCAATCGATATAAAATTCCTGCGTACTCGACTGGCAACGGCAGACAAAATGTCCTGGCAGCCCGATGCCCGCGATCGGCAACCGCAACCGGCGCGCGATAAACAAGTAGAGTGCGCACAGCCCGATCGGATTGCCTTTGCGTTCATCCACAATCCGATTCAGATAACAGCAATCCGGTTGATAACCGACCTGATCGCTTCCCTCGAAGCCCAGTTCCTCAAACAGGAACTTGTTCATTACCCCCAACGTTTCCGGCGCGCCGCTCCGGGGGCGGATCCCCGCGCGGATGCTTTCCGCCCAACTGTCGAATAAGGCCGAATAAGCTTCCCGGTTCATTTCCGGATACTTGGCCTGAGCCAGCAGCCCAACCCCTTCCTCCAAATCCAGGTCTTCACCCTGGCGGCGGCAAAACTCCAGGAACCGAGCATCACTTTTACGCCGGGCATGGTAGTTGAGGATTTCCTGCGCTCTCCGGCGCATCTTGGGGTCACTGCTCAGCGTTTCTGGACGCAGCCATTCGCACGCAGCTTCGCCATAAGACAGGATCTTGGCGCGAACTAACTGGTAAACTGCCGCGTCGTCATCGGCCAGCAGGCTGATGAGCGCGGTACGCTGGTTTGCCGAAAGAGAGACGCCCGAAGGGCTTTCGAGAGTTCGCATAACCCCTACAAGACAAACGAACAATGGCAAAAATTCGAGGAAACTTCAAGACTGAAGTCGGTAAAAACGGCAAGGCGCCGCCACCCCCCTGTTCAATTGGCGAATGCTGATTGGCGAATGCCGATTGGGGAAAGTCGAATGTCGCTCGTTTGCCCCAGTGCTGTCCGAAAGAATCGGAGGCCTTGGCTCCCAAAAACTCCCGGCTTAGGGCTTGCGGATCGGGGTATCCCGCTGCTCTGTCCTGTGAAGCGTCCGCGGCGGGTGGTCAATCTCTTTGAGGGCCCTATCTCTCAGGGTGGCAATGTCTTCCAACAGCATTCTGCGGACGGCAAAGAAATCCAACAAGGAAATCGCCACGGCCCCACAGGTAAAGACCAAGAAGACAAACCAATAGGCCAGAAAGAGCGTCCCCTCCAGATACGGCTCCAGCAGCGTTCTTCCCCAGATCAACATCCCCGATGCGATCGCCAGACAGAACACTCCGAGCCAACGCCGGAGGGCGGTTGCGGACTTGGACATGCCATATATATAGCCGTCCCCCCATTGAACCCCAAATGAAAAGGTCAACTCCCGGGTACTTGCCCTTGAATCCGCGATTCCCCGGTCGACTTCGCCTGAAACGCGTAGCGAGGGTATGTCCCAAAAAACTCTCGTCGAAAACCTTTGTCGAAAACTCTTGTCGACTGGGCCTTGTATTTTGCCGAGTTTCGACAAGAGTTTCCAGGGTTCTTATGGAACTGGCACTGGGGCAACCACGTCGCCGGTTAATGCGAATCGGCCGTGGTAGGTGTTGCGATCCATGCGAAACGCCAAGCCAATCTGTCTAAGACCGCTGACTGCTTGCAGTCGCTGGGCTTTCAAGCGGCGGCGGTGTTCAAGCTGCAACACCAACCCGAGGACGATCAAGACGACGACACACAGGCTAAGTAACGTACGTTTGCCAATCCTCTCTTTCATCCTGCCCACCTTAGTGGCGTCGCCGGAAACTGCAAGACCCAGGGAGTGCTCGGCTCGAGACGAAGGAACTACCCAACAGCCCGCCCCGAGCCCCGTCGAGGGGCTTCCTCCGATCCCCATCTCGAAGCGGCGTGAACGCCCCGATCCCTGGAACGCGGCCTTTAGGCCGCTTCAGCATAGGGATCGGAGGAAACGTTGGAGAGTTCCTTCGCCCGGAGCCGACGGACGCTCAAGCGGCGTGAACGCCGCGATCCGGGGGGGGCAGTATCCGAATGCGCCTCTCGAGCCTAGCGTCCCGGTGCCTTCATATTGGCAACCGCCGCGGCTTTCCCAGCTTCAGGCTTAGAACGGTTCCTGGCCTGGCTTTGAGTTCTGCGGCAGCGACAGAGCGTCCATCGCAGACGTCTGGGTGTCGATCGCGGTTGCGGAGAGTCCGTCGCAACAGCGTTTAGCTCGATCACAACCGAGATTGGTTTGATCGCGATTGCGATTAGTTCAATCGCGGTTGCGATCAGTGCGCCGATGGTGTTATTGCGGCGTTCGCAATGCGATTGGGTTGTTCGCAGCCATTTTTCAGTCCTTCGGCGGCGTTTTTGGGTCGATCGCAACTGGATCGGTGCGCGGGGAGTGTGTTTTGGTCGTTCGCAACGTGATTGGGTTGTTGGCAGGCGTTTTTCAGTTCTTCGGTGGCGTTATTGGGTCGATCGCAGCTGGGATCGGTGCGCGGGGAGTGTGTTTTGGCCGTTCGCAACGCGATTGGGTTGTTGGCAGGCGTTTTTCAGTTCTTCGGCGGCGTTTTTGGGTCGATCGCAG